>VGZO01000012.1 GCA_016872555.1 Planctomycetota bacterium | reverse complement strand
GGAGATGGATCGGTTCGCGACCGACGTGAAGACGGGTGTCGGCCGGGTGTCGGCGATCAGTGGTCAATTCGTCGAAGTGATCGACAAGGTCCACGGGCTCTCGACACGCTTCGAATACGTCAATCAGGGAATGCATGCCCAGGCCACCGGGGCGCAGCAGATCACCGAGGCCCTGCTGACGCTCAGTGACGGCACGCGCTCGACGACCGAGACGCTGCGCGACTTCGAGGAAGCGGCCCGGCACATGGTGCACGCGGTCGAGGGGCTCACCAACGCCGTCAGCCGGTTCCGTGTCGAAGGGGAGGGCGGCGATGATCGCCCGGCGTCGTTCGCGACTCCCCCGCGCGGGATCACGATGGCGGCTGCCCCGCTGGCCGGTGTCAGGCTCGACGAGACCGGCTCCTGAGTCTTGCCGGCACGCCACGCACCCCGGCCACTGTCCGCGGCGAAGCGGTCGGCGGGCTCGCAGGCCACGGGCCGGCTCAGCCGGGCAGCCCGACCCCGACATGGACCGCGACTCCACCGGCGATCGCAGGAGCCTCCGGGTCCACCGCTGTCGCACCCCGCGACCGACGGGCGGCACCAGGCTCGTCGGCCCCCAGCGCGGCGAAGGCCGACGCCGGGAGGGCGGCGGCGGCTGGCGCCGGGGCCCCTGCCGGAGCCGTCGCCAACACGCGGACCCGGTCACTTCCCCGGGCGGCGCTGCCGGGCACGACCCAGATCGGCTGGTCAAGACCCACGGCAGCGGCCAGCAGCGGCAGCGACGCGGCCTTCGTGGGCCGAGCCGTGATGATCGTGCCGAGCAGCCGCTGCGAGGTGTTGGGGACGATCGAACGCACCTGGTTGGACGTGATCCGCGGATTGGCGCCGACCATCAACGCCACGACGCCGGCGACGTGGGGCGAAGCCATCGACGTCCCGCTGAGGAAGCCGTAACCACCCGGGAGGGTCGAGTAGACATCGACTCCGGGCGCCATCACTTGGTGCTGCCGCGAGGACGGGCTGGCGTAGTTGGAGAACGAAGCGATCATCCCCTGGTAGTCCACCGCGCCGACCGACAGGCCGTACATCGTCGAATACGCGGCCGGGTAGAGCGGCGACGCGGCGATTTCGGGATAGCCGGAGAAGCTCGCCGACTCCTGGGAATTGCCCGCCGCGGCGACGGCGATGACGTTGCGCGAGGCGGCGTAGGCAAGGGCATCCTGGATCGCGGCCACGGGCCGTGAGCCGAACGACAGGGTGGGCCCGATCTCCGGCAGCGTGCGGATGCTCATGTTGATCACGCGGGCGCCGTTGTCGACGGCGTAGCGGATCGCCTGGGCGACGGAATTGTGGTAGTCGTCGAACGTGGGAAACGACGGATTCCGAACCTTCAGCGGCATGATCTTGGCGTCAGGGGCGACGCCCGTGACACCGATACCGTTGCGGAGGGCGGCGATCGTGCCGGCCACGTGGGTTCCGTGACCGTTGTCATCCTGCGGGTCGTTGCTGCCGCGGCCGCCGTTGCCGTTGAAATTCCATCCCCGGATATCGTCGACGTAGCCGTTACGGTCGTTGTCGATGCCGTCGCCGGGCACCTCGCGGGCATTCACCCAGATATTGCTCGCCAGATCGGGATGCGTGTAATCGACACCGCTGTCGATCACTGCGACGGTCACGCCGCGGCCGGTGTAGCCGCGGGCCCACGCTTCGGGAGCCTTGACGAGATCCTGTCCCCAGGCGTTGCCACCGAGATCGGGCGTCTGGACGAACGGCTCGATCCGGCCCGACGCCTGGGCGACGGCAGCGGCCGCATTGACCAAACCGAAACCGAACACGGGGTTGAATTGCTGCGCACGCGTGACGACCGTCGTCACGGCCTGGGCGGAGTTCAGCTTGACATTGACGGGCTGTGAAAGAACGAGGGCGAACGTCAGCGGCTTGCTTCCCGCAGGCAGGCCGGCGATCGTCGGCACGGCGACCTGCTTGAAACGCTCGCCGGGGGCGAACGTGATCCGTCCGCTCATCGCCCGGTAGTCGATTCCCGCCTTCGCACCGATGTCCGCCGTGCGGTAGGACACGCTCGCGCCGCCGGCACCGGCTGGCGCCGGCAGCGTGAGTTCGAAGGCGGCGGCCGAACCGCGGATCACCGTGGCGGCGACCCTCATGCTCAGTCCCGGAGGCGCCGCGGGGGGCGCCGCTGTCTGGGTGAAAGAGAAATCCGCCGAAGCGGCAAACGACGTCGTCGGCCGGGCGAAGACGGCGGCCTGGCTGCCGAAGTCATCGCCGGGGCCGGCATCCGCGACTGGATCGGCCCAGCCGGCCGAAACGTCCATCACGACACGCTGCTCGAGGGATTCCAATCCGGTCTGCCGCCGCGGGTGCCGACGCTGCCGATTCGCACGCATGGAATCCTCCCCCTCTCCCCGGATGATCAGCGCAAACGCCCCATTTTTCCGCATTGAGCGTACCGCGGGGGTCGAAACGACGCCAGCACCGGATACGCACGCCACGGCTCCCCGGTTCACTTCGGCCGGATCCGGCGCAGGAGAGGAACGACGCGGCTTCCGCGCGGAGAGGGCAGTCCGGGGGGAATCGACCGGTTCCGGGCTTTGTCCCGGAAATGCTCATGGTGCGCATGGCGGGGAGTCGATCACACCTGACGATCATGCCGGTTGCACCTTCACCGGGGACATTGCCGCCCGGACAACCGGCCACCGTCGGGAACAAGGCGCCATGAGCACCGCAGATTTCGGTCCGGCCAGCGCGGTCGACCTCGAGCGGCAGGAGAACCCCGGGGCTCGGGAGCGGCAGCGTCGCCGCCGGCGGCGGCGCGCCGTTGCGGCCCTCCTCCTCGCGCTCGTCGGCGGCGGCGGCGCCGAACGGGCCAGCGCCCAGACCGGCCAGGTGGCGATGGCCCCCGCCGGCGGTGTCGTCAACCGGGCGGCGGCGGGATTCGGCAACCTCAACGCCAACGGACCCGGCTGGTTCTACTACGGCCTCAATGCCGCCGACCGTGGTCTCGGCTACCAGGGCAGCTACATGACCCTCGGGGCGTTCATCCCGTATGCCGAGGATGACCTCGGCGGATTCTGGGCGGCCGATCTCCGCAGCCATCTGTCCAATTACGGCGGCTTCTTCTCCAACGTCGGCTTCGTCCGCAAACAGTTCTGGGGCGGGGCACTGGCGGGTGTCGGCGTCTACTGGGACTACGACGGCGACGAGAACATGTACGCCGACAGCATCATCACCGACTCCACCGGAACCTACGTCGCCAATGGCGGACAGTCCTACAACCAGGTCGGTGTGTCGGGCGAGTTCCTCACCGACTGGGGCAATCTGCGCAGCAACGGCTACATCCCCGTCGGCAGCACCGCGTCGGTGAGTGGCCCGTACGTCGGCAGCTCGCTGCTGTGCGACCTGGGGATCACCGCCGCCCTCGCCGGCGCCGACCTCGAGGTCGGCGCCTACGTCCCGGGATTGTCTGACTGGGCGGGCATGGTGAGCGTCGGCGGCTACACCTTCGGCAACGCCCGCTACAACGTGCCTGGGGGCCAGGACGTCGTCCCCTACTTCGGCGGCGTCTACACCCGGCTCGACATGACGTTCCTCGAAAACTGGGACTTCTCCCTCCAGGCCAACAACGACAGCTACTTCGACTGGACCGGCTTCGCCCGCCTCACCTACCGGATGGGCGGATCGCGGCGCCGCACGGTGGCCGACCAGATGGAGCAGCCGATGATGCGCAACGAGCACATCGTCCGCGCTTACCAGCCGGCCCGCCAGGCGATCAATCCGCTCACCGGCAGCCCGTGGCGCGTGATCCACGTCGACAATTCGGTCGCCGCCGGCGGCACGGGCACCGCCGAAGCACCGGTCTCGTCGCTCGCCGGTGCCCAGGCGGTGGCGACGCTCCCGTATGACATCGTCTTCGTCCACCAGGGCGTCAGCGCGGTCACCCCGTACACCGGCGGCTACACGTTCGCGGCTGCCAATCAATTCCTCGTCGGCCAGGGCACGGCGATGCGCGTGCCGACGACGACCTGCGGACTGGTGCCGCTGTGGGGTGATACACCCGAAGCGGAGTATCCGGTCCTCGCCAACGGTGCCGGCACGGCGATCACGCTCGCCGCCGGGTCGGTGGTCGACCACCTCGAGGTTACCGGCAGCGCGATCGGGATCTCCGATGGCGCCGGGCTGCCGGCCGGGAGCTACACGATCGTCAACGACGTCCGGCTCATCGGCAGCGGCCCCAACCAGCGCGGCATCCTCATCCAGGATCTCGCCGGCGGCAACGCCCAGTTCAACTTCTCCAACCTCTCCGTCACCAACATGACCAACGACGGTCTGGCAGTGATCACCAGTGCCGGCGGCGACCCGAAGGTCAACGTCACGAACTCGACGTTCGACGGGAACACCAACTCGGGAATCTCCATCAAGGACCTGTACAACGACGGCCGCGTCTACGTCACCAACTCCAGCATCAGCAACTCCTCGGCGGCCGGGATCACGGTCGAGGGCGGGCAGCTGGCGGTCTTCCAGACGACGTTCGAGACCAATGGCAACGCCGGTGTCAGCGCCACCGGCAATTCGGTGGTCCAGGTGGCCAACTCGGAGTTTATCGGCGAGACGATCGGGGTCAACGGCTTCGCCAACGGTGCCGAGACGCTCGACATCACGCTCACCGACAACCGCATCGGCACCGTCAGCGGTGGCGACGGCATCAGCCTCTCGGTCGCCGACCAGGTGGGGGCGATCGTGAACGCCAACCTCGTCGGCAACCGGCTCGTCGCCGGCAGCGACACGACGACCAGCGGCGGCGCGATCCGGCTCACGAACACCGGCGCCGCCTGGGGCGTGATCACGGCCGCCGATCCCGACATCGTCGTCTACGATCCGAGCTTCGGCGAGATCTACATCAAGGCCAGCGACAGCACGAACCTCAGTGCGATCAACAACAACGCACGGATCTTCGAGGTCCCCGGCCAGTTCACCTGGGACGACATCACCTATATCCCGCCGCAGCCGATCTACGATCCCGCGCTGTTCGTCCCGGTGCCCCCGCAGTGATGCCCAGGAGCGTCACGGCAGGACGCAGACCGCATCACCTCGACGAATCGGCCCTGGACCGGACAGCCCGCGGGTGTTGATGGCGAGGCGGTAGAGGTGCCCCCACGAGGCGGCATCGACGTCGCCGCGAAGGCTCACCCGCCGGCGCGATTCGAAGACGGCGCGGAACAAGGCGTCGTCGCGGCCGCTGGCGCTGTCGCGGGTCGGCACGGGGCAGCGACGGCAGACGCCCGTCGCCAGCCAGGTCTGGCCTCCGACGGCGAACCGCCGCGGTTCCGCCGGGGGCCGGTCGGCGAGCGTGCCGGACGCGTCGGCCGCCGCCGGGCAGGCCAGCGCGTCTTCCCAAAACGGCGCCGGGCCGACGACCTCGAGATTGACGCGGAACCGGCGCCGCACCTCGGTGTGGGGTAGGCGGAACCACCCCGCCACCGCGTCGAGCGTGGCTGCGGCGGCGACCGTCGCCCCGGGGGCGTCGCGATCGTCGGGAAATCCCCCCTCCACGCGCTCCTCGAGGAGCACCGGCATGGCGAGGACGGCGCTCAACCAGGCACAGGGCCCGGCCTCTCCGGGGACGAGCGGAAACTCCGCGGCGGTCGCCCGGCAACGCGGCGGCAGGTCGGCAGCCTCGTCGACTTCCAGCCGGACCCGGCGCGCGTCGAGATCGAACGCGGCCCGGACGCCATGGAGCCGGGGGGTGCGCTTGGCATTGACGACGCGCCCGTCAAGATCGACCAGCCGCCAGCGCCGATCCCCGGCGAGGCTGCCGCCGTCCTGCACCAGCGCCTCGTCGACGTTGATGCCGTCGAGGCTCTTCACCGGGTAGATCGTGATCCGTCCGAGGATTCCGTCCGGATCGGCCATGCGTCACCGCGCCCCGAACGGTGCTTCGTCGGTCACATCCGGAAGTTGAACGTCTGCCAGACCAGGCGCAACAGCCACTGCGCCACGGTGCGGCCACCGACGCGGATCCGTGCCGTGCCACGCATCCCGGGCGTCAGCAGGCCGTCGCCGTCGTCGAGGTGGACCATCGCCTCGTAGCTGGTGGAGATCGGCTGCTCGCGGCCGGCGGCGTCCGTCTGCGTCGGCACCTGGCCACCCGCCTTCACGCTGAGGCGCTCCGCACCCGCGGAGAGTTGCATGACCGCCACCTCCTCGACGGTGCCGCCGAGCGTGCGCCACGGAAAGGCATCGAGCTTCATCTCCACCGGCTGCCCGCGGGCGATGAACTCGATCTCCGACTGGTCGACGACGAGCGCCGCCTCGAGGATGCCGGCCTCGCCGACGTGGCACACCACCGTGCCCTCCGCCAGCATGGCACCGAGATTCGCCTCGTCGAGGACGTGCCCGCTCCAGGACGGCAGCCGGTCGGCATCCTGCGGCGGGGCCGCCACCACCGGCGCCGGCAGGACGACGCCGTCGCGCGGGGCGACGAGGATCAGATCGCGGCGGTCGCGCTGCTTCTCCTCGAGCTGCTCCTCGAGGCTGGCGAGCGTCTCCTCGGCAGTCCCGACCTCGAGGCCCGCGGCCGGATCCTCGAACCGCTCGCGGCGCAGGCTCTCGAGCCTGGTGCGTTGCTGGGCCGCACGCCCCTCGAGATCGGCGATCGCCAGGTCGAGATCGACGTTCGCCAGCCGCGCCACCTCCTGCCCACGGCTCACGCGGTCGCCGGGGCGGACGGCGACGCTCTCCAGCCGGCCCGCGACCGCGACATACACCGTCTCCTCGCCACGCGGCCGCAGTTCGACCGGGCACCAGACGCGGTGCGGCAAGGGCACCAGCCCCAACGCCGCGACGATCGCGGTGGCGGCGGCGGCGGTGGCAAGGAGATTGCGGGATTTCACTTCGTCGCGCCTCCCGGGCACGTTGAGGAATTTGATCATCCCATGCACCGGGCGGACCACCAAACCCCACAGCGCGCCGGCGGCGAGCACCTGCCCGATGATCTCGAGGCGGTACGGTTTGAAGACGTTCCACACGAACAGGAAGATCGACGCCGTCACCAGCCAGCCATACAGGCTGCTGGCCACGGCGTAGGCGGCGAACGCCCAACGGTTGCGCGTCGGGAGGAACGGATCCTCGGGCTGCTCGATCCCCAGGCACCACCGGCTGGCGAACCGGCCGAGGATCGACGTCGCCTTCTGGCGGAGGTTGGGGATCTCGAGGATGTCGGAAAGGATGTAGTAGCCGTCGTAGCGCATCAACGGGTTGGCGTTGAACAGGATCGTCGACACGCTGGAGACGAACATCACGTCGAGGCACAACTGGTTGAACGTGCCGGCGTGGGAATTCCACCACAGGTACGTGGCGATCGAGGCGATGATCAGCTCGACGTACATCCCGGCGGCGCCGATCGCCGCCCGCTTCCACTTGCTCGGCAGCATCCAGCTGTCGGAGACGTCGCAGTACAGGCAGGGCGTGAAGACCAGGAGCATCACCCCCATCTCGTGGCACTCACCGCCGTAGTGCTTGCACGACAGCCCGTGGCCGAACTCGTGGATCACCTTCGTCACCGCCAGCGCGGCCGCGAGGTAGATCCAGTTGCCCGAGGCGAAAAACTGGTTGAACGCCGGCAGCCGGCTGCGGAACTCGTCGAAGTTCACCAGCACCACGCCGACCGCCGAGGCGACCAGCACCAGCATCGCGGCGACCGCCGGCGGCTCGAACAGCCAGCCGAACAGCGGATCGAGGCGGGCGAGGAGGCGGTCGGGGTCGATGCCCCGGAACCGCATCGCCATGATGTTCGCCAGCCACGCCTTCCACTGCCCCCAGAGCCGCTGCCGGCGGCGCTCGAAGAGCTGCGGCCCCTGGCCGGAGCGGTCGCCGATCACGAGCCCGGACCGGTGGAGGGTGGCGATGAACCGCGACAGCTCGTCGAGCCCGATCCGCCGCGGCGGGAACCGCTCCTCGAAGCGCGCCTGGAGCGTCTCGAGGCTGACCCGGCCGTCGAGCATGTCGAGCAGCGCGTACTCCTCGGGGCGGAAACGGTAATAGGCCAGCGAGATCGGATCCTTCACCACCCACCAGGCCTGCCCCTGGTGGATCTGACGGTTGGCGACCAGATCACCACGGCGCCGCAGGCCGATGGCGCGGGTCGTGCTCGATCGGAAGGCGGCGGCGGCGGTCGACATCGGACGCCTCCGGTCGTCAGCGCGCCGCGGGCGCGGCGTCGTCGACCGGGGCGACGACCTCGCGGCGCACCGGCGGCAGCGGCGGCTGGTTGGAATGGATCGTCATCCGCGCCGTCTGACCGGGGCGCATCAGCCACGTACCGGCATCGGGCGCGAGCCGATTGGTGACTTCGGCCCACACCCGGTACTCCCCCCCCGACTCGACGATCGGGCTGGTGAACACGATCCGCCCGGGGAACGTTTCGACGCGCTGATCGGCGAGCGTGATTTCCACCGTCACGGGCCGGTCGCGGACCGCCGCGGGATCGTGCCGCGCCGAATTGACGTAGCCCTCGACACGGAGCGTGTCGGCGCGGACGACCCTGGCGAGGGGATCACCTGGCTGCATCCACTCGCCACGGTGCGGAAACACCTCGACGACGACGCCGTCGAGCGGCGCGGTGATCAACCGACGGGCGATGGCGTCACCGGCGGCCTCGACCTCGACCTGCTTGGCGGTCGCGGTCAGGCCGGCGATCCGCTGCTCGAGGCGGGCTTGCTCGATCGATAGCTCGCTCTTCTGCTGGTTGAGTCGGAGGCGATCGATGTCGATCTCCGTGATCGCCCCCGGCGACGTGCGGTTGGCGTTGATCGCCTTCTCCAATTCCGCTTCGGCAACGTCCTTGGCGGCGACCGCGTAGCGGATGTCGACGTCGTTCTCAGCCTTGGCCAGCGCCTGCTCGTACTCGGCGCGGGCCTTGCGGCGGTCGGATTGGGGCTGGCTGTCGTCGATCCGGGCGATCACCGCACCGCGGGCGACCGTGTCCCCCTCGCGGATCACCAGGTCGACGAGGACACCGGCCTCGCGGGCAGGCACCTTGGCCTCCTCGACGAGCGAGACCAGGCAGTTGGAGAGGATCGGTTCGTTCGCCGGCGACTCCGTCTCGACCGACCGAGGACGCGGCGCCGGCGGATCCGCGGCGTTCGCCGCCCCTGGCAACGCGGGTGCGAGCGCCAACGCGACCACCGCCAGTGGAGCGATCCGTGCGGCCGATCGGCGGACGGGAGGTCGGGCCATGGGGGAGCTCACTCCGGCGTCGGGGGCTGCTCGCCGGGACGACGGCGGCACGGGGATGACACGCACGCGAACCACTGATTCACCGGGGCACAGACGGGGTCAGAAAAGCCGAAACAAGACTTGCGACTGGATGAACGCGAGGACGTCGTGGAACCAGACGTACCCCAGCGAGCGCCGGCCGCAGGCGATCCGCGCCGTCACCGTCGCCCCGGCACCGAGCTCCTCGCGGTCGTGGTCCGCCGGGTCGATCGTCACGCGCACCAGGGCGACGTTGCCGCTCTCTCCACGGACCTCCGCCTGCTCGTGGATCTCCTTGACGGTGCCCCGGTGCCGGGTGCCGGGGTCGGTGGCGATGATGTAGTCGACCTCCAACTCGCGCCCGGCCTGCTTCACCGCGGCCGCGGCGGCGTTGACATGGCCGAGCCGGTCGTCGGGGAGGTGGAGCTCGAGCTCCCACGGCCCCTGCTTGTCGGCGACGGTGAGCAGCACCTGCCCCTTCTCGACGGGGCGCAGAAGCAGCCGGTCGGCGACCTGCCACGTCACGACCTGGCCGTCGATCGGGCTGGCGACGTCGAGCTCCCGCTTTTTGCCTTCGTAGAGCTTTCGCTGGGCGTCGAGGCTCTCGATCTCGCGCTGGAGCTGCGCGGCGCGCCCGGCCATCCGCGTCCGCTCGTCGGCCGAGATCCGCCTGTCCTCGAGCAGTGCCCGGCGCGTCGAGACCAGCTGCTCCTCGCTCGACGCCTTCCGCCCGAGGACGTCGGTGAGGGCGACTTCGAGATCGGTGTTGCGCAGCGTGACGAGGAGCTGCCCCTGGCGGACCTCGGCGCCGTGGACGATCCCCGGCGCGATCTCCTTGACCACGCCGTCGACCCCGGCGAAGACGTCGCGCTTGCGGACCGGCTCGAGCGTGCCCTTCCCCTCGAGCCGCAGTTCGGCCGGGATGAACACCAACGCGGCCACCGCCGCCAGGGCGGCGAGGCCGGCGAGCACCGTCCGCGGCAGGTTGCGGGCGGTGGTCAGCACGCGCGACCGGCCGAGGAGATCGACGACCGGAAACAGCGGCAGCCCGGTGTGGTCCAGCGCGTTGGCCAGCGCGATGCTGCCATGCTCGGCGCACACCTCGACCCGCGCCTTGCGTCCGCCGTCGAACGTGCTCGAAGTGAACCACTCGGCGACGAGGACGCCGATCGGCTCGGCGCCGACGTCGGCCGGGGGCACGGTCTCGGCCTTGGCGACGGCAACGGCGTCGACTCCGCCGGGCTTGACGACCGGGGTCTTGCGCGGCCGGACCAGCGGGATGATCGCCAGGCTCGTGGCGTGCGATTCATCGATCGACTGCTCGAGCGCCTCCTCGATCTGTGGCGGCAGCTCACGCGCCGGATCGGGATGCCAGAGCGCTTCCCGCGCCCGGGCGACGACCCGCGCCAGGGCCTCGATCGCCTGGACCGCGGTCGCGCGACGCTCGACCGATTCCTGGCCGCTGACCGCCTCGAGCCGGAGGCGGCGGCCACGCCGCACCAACACGCTGACCCGATCGCAGCCGATGATCCGCCTCGCCTCGTTGGCGAGGATGAAGGCGGTGGCGACCGGATCGAGCGACTCGTGAACCTGCCGGCTGAACCGGTCGACCTGCACCAGCGCCGCCTGCTGGCTGTCGAGGGCCTTGACCTGGCGGCGGACGAGATAGCCGCTGGCCACGCCCGCCACCTGATCGACGAACACCAGGTAGCCCTGCTCGACCTCCGGCTGGTTGTGGTGGTGGAAGACCTCGACCAGCCCCGCGCGCGCACCGCTCTTGTCGAGCGGGGCCGCGATCACCAGCAGGTCGGTCGGGTTGTCGGCGATCGCCTTGCCGTCGGGGCCCGCGAGGCTGGCCCGGGCCGGAACGAGCATCCCGTGCGGTGCGGTCAGCAGCGACTGGACGAGCCGGCCGTGCGACTCCTGGGCCTCGTTCGACTGGGCCAAGCCGGTGGCGGGAATCCCCGCGTGGCAGATCGGTTCGCAGCGCCCTTCGTCGCCGACGAGCCACACCAGCCCGCCGACGGCCCCCATCGCCTCGACCACCCGGTCGAGGACACCCCGGAAGAAATCGGCCTCGGCGATGTCGGTCCGCCCGAGCTGGTCGATTTCGCCGATGATCGCCCGGATCTGCTGCCGCGACTCCTCGACGACGTGTCGGTCTACGGTACTCATGCGATCCACCACCCTCCGCAAGGACCGCCGGCCGGATTCCACCCGCCCGGGGTGGAAGCTACCCCCTGCTACGGGCGGCGCCGGAGGACGACGAACGGTTCCCAGGATATCCCAATGGTACGGCGGTCACTGCGAAATGTGCGGCCCCGGCGCAGGCCGTCGGCCGGCGCGGTACCGCGAGGCCCGCGCCGCCGACGGCCTGCCGGAAGCCGTGACACCGCTCACAGGCCCCCGACGATCGAGGGGCCCACGCCGACCGGTTCGCGCGTCAGGCCTTCGTCACCTGCTGGTGGACGACCCGCTTCTGGACGTCGGTCTCGAGCATGCCGAACGCCTGCTCGTACCGTTGGACAGCCATGCCGAGCGCGTAGGCCAGACGCTTGGCGGTGAAGAAGTTGACGATGATTCTCTGCGTCAGCTGGATCGTCTCGGGCGACGTGCCGGCAACCTGCTTGTTGAGGCCGAAGTCGACGATCAGTTCCTCCGGCGTCCCGGTGACGCGGCAGAAGTTGGCATAGGTGGCGACGATGTGCGACTCGTCGACGGGCACCTGCATCGGCTCACCGACAGGACGGGCCTGGGGGACGACGCGCGGCTCTTCGGACATACTCGCTCCACAACGTTGGAAAAGGAGGTCACGACCGGTGACCGGCCGACCCGGGACGATTCCCGGTCGCCGCTCCCCCACGCGACCGCCGGCAGAGTTTACCGCCCCCCGACCCGGCGGGCGAACGACCCGGCGGAGAATGGCCGTCGGCCGCGCCTCCGCCGACGGGGATCACCACCGGCCGCGGGGCGGGAGCCCATGGCGTGAAAGCCAGCCGGCGCTGACGAAGCGGCGCACAATCGCCATGAACAGGCGCCGTGAGTCGCCATCGTCGGACGTTTCCCCGCCGTCGGCCATCTCCCAGCCCTGCCAGCCGAGGCGCCGCGACCACCCCCGCTCGCGGCCGACCGCATCGACGCGCTCCGCCACCCGCAGCGCCCAAGCCGCGCCGAACGTCTCGCGAAATGCCGACCAGGCAGCATCGACCGGTTTCAGGCCACGGCGGGCAGGCCAGACCGCCGCGGCCATCGCCGCCACCCCGATCACGAGGGCCGCGGCCGTGTCGCGCTGCCCGCTCGCGCCGCGGTCATCGAAACCGACCAGACACGGCAGCGCCAGGAGGAGTTGACCGCCCGCGATCGCCGTCGCGGCCATGCCGCGCCGCGTGGCGGCATGGTTGAGCCAACCGACGAGGATCATCCCGGCCACGAGCACCCTGAGCACGACGGAGACGTCGGGCACGGTCCCCGGGCGGACGAGCGCGGCGGTCGCCGCCGGCAACGCGATGACGATCGCGGCGGTCGCGACGATCGCCTGCCAGACCCCGTGCTGCGGCCGCTTCGCACCGAGCAGGGAGAGCGCCGGGCAGACGCCGAGGGCGACCAGGGCGAGCCGTCGGCAGGCCGCTGCTCCGGGATCGGCCCCGGGCGCGTTGAAACGCTCGATCGCCAGCGCCACTCCCGCGGCCACCGCCCACCAACACGCCGGCACGGCGGTCGAGCCCCGGGCCCGCCACGCCCCGACGAGCGCCGCACCCAAAACCAGCAGGCCTGCCGCCACTCCGAGCAACGCCGTCGTTTCCATGCCGCAAGACTACCCGCCTCCGTCGGCATGCCCTGTGGTAGCGGTCGTGCCGGTGGTGCGAGACGGCGACGCTCCGCGGCAGCCGGAGGCAGCGAGCATCCGAACATCTTCGGGAGGGGTTTCGGCGGAGGCCCCCGTTCAGGACCGTCGTGGAAACCGAGTGATGCCCGTGAAGCCCCGCGAAACCGCCGCGCTGGCGGTCGCAGTCGTCGTCGCCGCCCTCGGCCACCAGGCTGCGGCGATCGAGATGTTCACCTATTTCGGCGACGGGAGCCGGATCGGTCTGCCGAGCCTCGAAGTTCCGATCGAGGCCTATCCGGGAATCCCCCTCCGCAGCGACCGGATCAGGGCGCGGAGGGGCTTGCGCACGCCACTGTCACGGTCCCAGCCCACACGTCCGCCGACGCCCCCAGCACGCGGCGGTACCACCGGCGCGGCATCCCGGCCGTCACCGGCTCCTCCGTCGCCGAGGGGAGGCGTCCCCAGCCCCGTCGCCGATCCGGAACCTCTGCTCACGCCGGCGAGCCCTGACCGCGCCCGCCAAGACCATCGGCCGGGTCACTTCGGCGCCGCCTGGATCTTGTCGAGGAGGTCGACCGCCTCGGCACGGGTCGCGAAAAACGGCTCGCTGGCGAGCATCTGCTCGAGGATCTGCCGGGCCTTGTCCTTGTCTCCCTTGTCGGCCAGGACGCGGGCCAGGTAGTAGCCGCCGTCGGTCGGCATCTGGTTGCTCTGCATCACCTGGGCGAAGATCCGCTCCGCCTCCTCGCGACGGCCGACACGGTAGTAGACCCAGGCCAGGGTCGTCAGCGCCGCGGGACCGATCGCGGCGTTGTCGCGGGTCATCTTCACGTTGCCCTCGGCGAGTTCGACGGCGCGCTGCCGGGCGTCGCGGTCCTCCGACTCGACGAGCACCAGCGACAGCGAATTCGCGGCGGCGAAATTCCCCGGTGATTGTGTGTGGGCGTCGTTGAAATACTCCTCGGCGCCGCGGTAATCACGAGCGATCCGGGCCACGGTGCCACGCACCAGCTTGGCGCCGAGGTTCTTCTCGTCGAGCGCCAGCGCCGCATCGGCGTTGGTCTTCGCCGCTTCGAGGTCGTTCTGGCCGAGGAACCATTCCGCCGCCCCGAGGAGGACGGTGATGTCCTTGGGGGCGGCCTTGACCGCCGCCTCGATCTGCTTGCGGGCGACGTCGCGCTTCTTGGCGTCGCTGTAGAGGCGGGCCATCCACAGCTCGGGCTGCAGCGACTTCGGGTCGAGCTTCTTCGACTCCCGGAACTGTTCCAGGGCCTTGTCGGTCTCGCCGAGCTGGAAGAGGACGATCCCGAGCCGCTGCCGGGCGCTGGCATTGTCTGGATCGAGGGCCATCCAGGCATCGATGTGCTTGCGGGCCGTCTCCCACTGGCGTCGGGCCTCCGCCACCGCGGCGAGCCCGGCATTGCTGCGGATCTCGAAGTCGCGCTTCCGCTTGGGATTCTCCATGAACGCCTTGGTCAGCTCGGTGGCCTTGTTGAACAGCAGGCTCGACTCGGTGATCCGCCGGTCCTGGAAGGCCAGGTCACCGAGCATCAGGTAGGGCTCGGGATCGGCGGGAAACTTGTTCGTCGTGTCCTCGAGCTCGCCGCGCGCTTCGGCGAGCCGATTCACGTTCATCCACAGCATCGCCATCATCACCCCCGACGGCGGCAGCTTGGGATTGTTCGACCTGACGCGCTCGAGGATCGCCTTGCAGCCATCGATGTCGCTGGCCATGAACCGACCGATGGCGTTGTTGACCTCGTCGGAGCTGTCGTCGTCGGAGACCGCCTTGCCGATGAGCATCTGCGCGGTCGGCTGCTGCTGGGCCGGGGCGACGCCTCCGCACACCAGGGCCGCGACGACCGCGAGGGCCGGGGCGCACCGGGGACGGAAGTCGATCCCGCGGACAGCCGCGGCGGACGGGAACTGGATTGGGCGGCGGAGCATTCGCAGGATCTCCTACGGGCGGAACGGTGGTTGGATCCGTCACGATACACGCTGCCGGCACCGGCTCAAGCCTCCGCCTGCCGTCCACGAGCCACGGGTCGGAGGCGTCGCCGGGGAGCCGTTTTGTGATACCCTCGCCCGGTCCGGCACGCGCGGGAAACCGGCCAAGGGTGTGACCGCCAAGAGGTCCGGGGGAGCGTCCCGCGGTTGGCAGACGGGAGCACGGCATGCTGCTCGGTGCGGTGTTCGAACGCGAGGTGACCGTCGCGCCACGGGCGCGCGGCCTGTTCGTCGCCCGGGCGGTGTACTGCGGAGCGCTGTTGGCGATCATCGCCACCTGCTGGCTGGTCGTCACCGGAACCCAGTCGGTGTCGACTGCCGGCGACACGGCCCGATTCGGGGCGACCCTGCTGCGGATCCTCGGGCCGCTCCAGCTCGCCCTGGCGATCCTCGCCGCCGCGCTCGCCGCCGCGGTCGCGGTGAGCACCGAGAAGGACCGGCGGACGCTCGAGTTGCTCCTCGTCAGCCGACTCACCGACCGCGAGTTGGTGCTCGGCAAGCTCGCCGGGAGCCTGGTGCGCGTCGTGCTGCTGCTGCTGGCCGCGGTGCCGATGTTCGCGATCACCGCGCTGTTCGGCGGGGTCACGCTGCCGCAACTCGTCCGGCTGTTCGTGGTCACGCTGGCAGCGGCGCTGACTGCCGCGAGCATCGCCACGACCGTCGCCTTCTGGAAGGACACCACCTTCCAGACGCTGTCGATCACGCTGTTCCTGCTCGCGACGTGGGCCGCGCTGGGAGAGACCCTCGCCGCGACGCGCGGGCCTGACGCCGGTGCGGCGGTGTCACCCGCCCGGGCGGTGTTCGCCGCCTTGGCGCCCGACGGGGGCCGGACCCTGGCGCCGTTCCTCGGGATCTGTGCCGCGATCGTGATCGGGGCCAATGCCGTGGCCGTGGCCTGCCTGCGCCGCTGGAACGTCGCCCGCGAGCAACGGCTCCCGGCGACCGCCGAACGCGAGGCGGCAGCCTTCCGCCCCGCGCGGCGGGTGTGGCGGAACCCGATCCTGTGGCGTGAGACCTGCACGCGCGCCTACGGGCGGATGCTGATCCTCGTGCGCTTGGCCTGGCTGGCACTGTTCGCGGTCGCCGTGGCGGGCATCCTGCGCGAGGCCGGCGCGCCGCGCCCCGACCGCCTCGCGGTCACGATCGCCGTCATCCCGATGGCGTTGACCAGCCTCGTCGCCGTGGCGGCCCTGGCGGTCACCAGCATCACCACCGAACGCGATCGCGGGGCGCTCGACTTGCTGCTGGTCAGCGACCTGGAGCCGAAGGAATTCGTCTGGGGAAAGCTGATCGGGGTGCTCGTCGTCGCCCGGGAGATGGTGCTCCTGCCGCTGGCGACCTGCGTCGTCATGGCGGTCACGGGGATCACCACCGCCGAACACGCCCTGTACCTCGCCGCCGGGATGGCCGCGCTGGTGTTTTTCGTCGCCGTCCTCGGCTTCCACGTCGGGCTGTCCTATCCGTCGTCGCGGCAGGCGATCGCGGTCGCGCTGGGGACGGTCGCCTTCCTGTTCATCGGCGTCGCGACGGCGATGCGGATCATGGTCGCCTTCGACACGAGCTTCGAACTCCAACTCGCGCCGTTCCTCGCCGTGATCGTCGGCGGTGCGGTCGGCCTGTACGCGGCGCTGTCGGCGCGCAATCCGTCGGCGGCGATCGCCTGGGCGTCGGCACTGCTCCCGGCGTTGACCTTCGTGGCGATCACCGGATTTCTGCAGGGCAACAGCCTCCAGGTGCTGCTGGTGGTCCTCGTCGCCTACGGGTTCGCGACGACGGCATTGCTCGTGCCGGCGATCGGGGCCTTCGATCTCCTCACCGGGCGGAAGTCGGCCGGCGATTGACGCGCGGCGTGGGTTTCAACGCCGGGTCGTGGCCGGGTCGGGTGACGCCGCGACCGCCGACGAGGGGGGCGTGAGGAGGGCGGCGAGCCGGGCCGCCGCCTGCGGTGATCCCTCCGTTCCCGCCGCGTCGAGGGCGCGGCGGTAACTCGCGACCGCGTCGGCGGTGCGCCCCAACGACTCTTGGGCCGCCCCTTCCAAGACGAGGACTTCGGGGGGCACGCGGTCGGCACCGTAGGTCTCGCCGAGGATCGCGAGGGTCGAGAGGACGCGGCGCGGCTGGCCGAGCCGGCGGTAGACCTCGGCGGTGTCGAGGAGCAACGGCCGGTCGTCGGGCGCGAGCGCCAACCCTCGGTGGAACGCGGCCAGCGCCTCGCGATCGTTGCCGCGTGCCAGTGCCACCTGGCCGCGCACGCGCCACGCCGCCGCCATCTGCGGGGCGGTGCGAGCCGCCTCGCGCGCGAGCCGGTCGGCATCCTCCAGCAGCCCCATTTCGGTGTACATCCGCGCCCCGACGACGCACAAATCGGCGTCACCCGGGCTCTGCCCCAGCGCCGTGGTGATCTGCTGGACCGCCGCGAGGCGTTCGCCACGTTCCCACAGGACCTCGGCGTAGTGCCGGCGGGCCTCGACGTCGGCCGGGCAGCTCTTGACGGCGCGGTCGAGCAGGGCCTCGGCCTCGTCGTACTGCTGCCGATCGGCGGCGGCGAGGCCTTCGTTGGCCAAACGCCGCGAGTTCGCCACGGCCGCCGGCGCCGGGCCGACACGGGGGATGAAGCGGCACCCGACCATCGGCCCGATGAGGGCGGAGGTCACCAGAGGCACGACGAACGGCGGGAGGGGCTTCACGGGGGCGGGAGGATAGCGGCCGGCCGTTGCGGGGGCAATCGCTCCGGCACCGGCGCAGACTGCGCAGGTCACCACGGCCGGTCTGGCCATGCGTCGATGACGCCCTTGCCCCTGGCGGACGCGCCGCGTACCAACCGTCCGCCATGCCCGGCTGGTCCTCGACATCGCCCGACGCACACCCGCCCGACCGCCGCGCCGCGGTCCGGGGACGGGCCCGGCGCGTCGCGCCGGGCGCCGGCCCCTTGCTCGCGACGGCGCTGACGATGTTTCTCGGCGGCTGCGACCTGCGCGACGAAGTCGGCCGGCCCCCGCGAACCCCGACGACCCCGACGGGCGTCGGTCGTCTCCTCGACAGGCCTCCCGGCCCCAGTCTGCCCCGGGCCGGCACCACGGGCACGGCACGGACGACGGTGGCGCTCGTCGAGGGCTACGACGCGGCGGCGCGCCGGGCCCGCGACGACGGGCTCCGGCTGGTGCTCGTCTTCAAGGCGACCTGGTGCCGCCACTCGGCGCTGCTGGTCTCCCGGACCCTCTCCGACCCACGGATCGTGGCCCGCGCCCCGGGGGCGGTGTGGGCGGTGATCGATGCCGACCGCGAGCCGGATGTCTGCCGTCGCTTCGGGGTCACCGCGTTTCCGACGGTCATCACCGTCGACGAAGCGGGGGTCGAAACGCGCCGCCTCGTCGGCAAGCCGTCGGCCGTGGAGCTGACGGGGCTGCTCGAGTTGCCGCCGGCGCACCGGGAAGAGCGGATCGCCAGCGAGGCGGACGACCGTTCGCACTGAGCGCCCCGTGACGGTGAGGCTGCTGATACGATCGGGAGCCGCGGTCCGGGACCGCGCACAGGGCGAGGAGCTTCCATGACCGGCGCGCAGGGGACCGACGGCCCGGACCGGCTCCGTCCGGCTCCGCCCGCGGAACGGCCGTTCCACCCCTATCCGGTGTGGACGCCGCGGTTCTGGCACGGGATGCCGGTGTCGGTGTGGGCTGGGCTGTTCGCCGAGCACCGTTGCCGTGTCTCACCGAGCCGGATCCCGTTGTTCCTCAGCATCAGCACCGCGACGGCGTTCAACTCCGCCGCCGCCGCGCTGACGACGCTCGTCCACGGGGCACGGCTGCGGCGCCCCCCGCCGACACCGCCTCCGGTGTTCATCATCGGACATTGGCGGAGCGGAACGACGCTGCTCCACGAGCTGCTGATGCTCGACCGCCGCTTCTGCTGCCCGAACACCTACCAGTGCTTCGCCCCGGCCCACTTCCTCCTCACCGAGCGCTGGATGGCGCCGGTGGTGGCCTGGCTGTCGCCGTCGAAACGGCCGATGGACGACGTCGCCGCCGGTCCCGACCGCCCGCAGGAGGACGAATTCGCCCTCGCCAACCTCGGGGCGCCATCGCCGTACCGGCGGATGGCGTTCCCGGTGACCAGCCCGCCGACCCCGGTCGCGCTCGACGTCGACACGCTCACGCCGCAGCAGCGCGTCCGCTGGGAGGAGGCGATGCGCGCGTTCCTCGCGGCGCTCGCCGTCCGTGACCCCCGCCGCGCCGTTCTCAAGAGCCCGCCCCACACCGCGCGGACGGCGCTCCTCGCGCGGATGTTCCCCGGAGCCCGGTTCATCCACGTGGTCCGTGACCCGTTCGTCGTCTTCCCGTCGACGGTCCGCCTGTGGCGTTCGCTGCACCACACCCAGGGGCTGCAGGTCGATCCGGGGACCGCGCTGGAGGACTACGTGTTCAACGCCTTCGAGACGATGTACCGGGCCTTCGAGCGCGACCGCGGCGCCCTGCCGCCAGGGAGCCTCCACGAACTGCGCTACGAGGATCTCGTGGCCGACCCGGTGGGCCGCCTCGCCGAAGCCTACGAATGCCTCGGGCTTGGCGATTTCGCCGCCGTGCGGCCGGCGCTGGAGGCGGAGGCGGACACGATGCGTTCCTACCGGACGAACACCTACCGCCACGATCCCCGGATCGTCGCCGCGGTCGCGCGCCGGTGGGGCGACTTCATCGCCCGCTACGGCTACCGTCCGCCGGAGGCATGAGAGGCGCCGCCGCCACGGAGGTGGAACCGGACGCGCTTGCCCGCCTCGAGGGTCCGCTGCTCGGCGGCGAGCTCGTCGGGGGTCATCCACAGGCGGGCTTCGGCGCGGCGCCGCGCGAATACGAACCCCACGACCGCGGCCAGCGCCGCCGCGACCGTCACGGCCACCGCCGCCTGCCAGGCGGCCTCGAGGCCACCGGCCGCGGAGGCCCCGTCGCCGGCAAGGCCGACCAGCAGCGTCCGGAGTGACCACACCGCCGCGCCCGCCAGCGCGACGAGCACGACCGTCGTCGTCAGCACCTGGCGGAGCGTGTCGGTGGAGGCGATCTGCGCGAGCCGCGCCCACGGCGCGAGCCGACCGACCTGGAACGAGACCCGCGCCGGCTCCCACACGAGGCCGTCCCAGGCGATCTGGACCGCGATCCCGGCGGCCGACGCGGCCAGCGCCAGGAGAATCGTCGGCCGGGCGAGCACGACCACCGCGGCGGCGTACGGCAGCAGCGGCTCGCCGCGGAGCGCGGCGGGCAGGATGTCACGGAACAGATCGGCTCCGGCGGCGAGCGTCCCCTCCAGCCAGCGCGGCAGAAGCAGGACCGTGACCAGGCACGACGCGCCCCAGGCCGGCGCGGCGGCGCCGGGAATCATCCCGGCCCGGCGCGCGGCTTCACGGCGCCGCGGTGTCGGGGGCAGGCTCCGGTCGGCGCTCGTGGCTTCCATGGCGACTGCCGCCGCTCCGGATCAGGTGGTGGCGCGCTCGAGGAACCTGGCGGCCGCGGCCGCCGCCTGGCCGCTCCAGGCGGGTGCGGCGGCGAGGAGCGTGGCGATCAGGGCGGCACCGACGACCCCGGCGACGAGCCCCGGTCCGGGGGCGAGGCGCACGGCGCGGAGGCAGATCGCGGTGCTGAAGTGGAATGCCACCACGGCGACCAGGGCCGGGGCCGCCAGGCCGAGCGTCAATTCGACGAGCAATCCCGGCAGGCGCTCGAGCAGTGCGACCGCCCCGGCTCCCGGGCCGGTGCCGAGGCCGTTGGCCACCACGCCGACCGGAAACGTGTGCGGGCTGTCGAGCAGCGCGGCCACCATGCCGCGGACGCCGCCGGTCGCGAAGAACGCAGCGGCGCCGACCCACCACGCCAGCCGGGCGAGGCCGGGAGCCTGTGGATCGCCGGCGGGAAGGTCGTCGTCCCACGACAGGCCAGTGGTCCCTGCCAACAGGCTGCCGGCGGAGCCGCCGATTCCCAGGGCCGCGCCGGCGATCAACCCCAGCACCGCGCCGCAGGCCGCCTCACCGGCCAGTAGCAGCAGCAGCGGCGCCGCGCCATCCCCGGTCGCCGTGGCGAGCTTCGCCAGCGCCGGGGATGCCGCCAGCACCAGCGCCAGTACCAGGCACGTGACGACCTGGACCGGCACGCCAGGGCATGCGGTCCGCGCCGTGACGGCCGTGGCGACGGCGATCCGCAGCGCCGCCCCCGCGGCGGGGCCGACGACGACGAGCAGCGCGGCATCGGGCACGGGGACGGGCATGGTCGGCACGCCGCCTGGGGGTGATCAGTGGGGGGACCGCGCGGCGTGGAGGACCAGATCGACGAGGCGCTCGACCATCCAGGGGAGGGTGATCATCAGCACCGCGGCCATCGCCGCCAGGCGCGGGACGAGCGCCAGGAGCGGCTCGTGGATTCCGGTGGCGGTCTGCACGACCCCGACGCATAGCGCGACGAGGAGGCCGACCAGCAGCAGTGGCATGCCGACCAGCAGCACCGTCCACAGGCTGTCGCGAACGAGGTCGACGATCTCGGCCATCAGCCCTCCCTCAGCCCGCGTTCTGGAGCCCGTCGAGCAGCGTGCGCACGATCAGCGACCAGCCGTCGGCCATCACGA
Organism: Planctomycetota bacterium; assembly: GCA_016872555.1. Taxonomy (NCBI): domain Bacteria; kingdom Pseudomonadati; phylum Planctomycetota; species Planctomycetota bacterium. The sequence goes on along the minus strand of VGZO01000012.1, from coordinate 78,970 downwards.
ATACCATCAGCTTCAACGGCAATGCCACCGCCGGCGGTGGCAGCGTGATCAACCCGCTCGACACCACGAGCACCGCGACGAGCAGGTCGATCACCAGAAACGGAACGAGCAGGCGGAACCCGATCCGGAAGGCGACGTCGAGCTCGCTGACGAGGTACGCCGGCAGCAGGCTCTCCAGCGGCACGTCGTCGTACGTCCGTACCGCGGCGCCGTGCGACGGGTGGCGCTCGAGGAACAGGAGCATCGTGTCGCGGTTGCCCGCCTCCTCGATCTGGCCCGCCATCCACCGGCGCACCGGGAGGCTGCCCTGGTCGACCGCGGCCGCCAGCTCCAGCCGTCCCTCCTGGTAGGGCACCACGCCGTCGTCCCAGGCCTGCCGCCACACCGGCCAGACCACCAGCGCCGCGAGGAACAGCGCGAGGCTGGCGAGGATCTGGTTGGAGGGGAGTTGCGGGGTGCCGAGCCCCTGCCGGACCAGCGCCAGCACGATCGAGATCCGCACGAACGACGTCGTCATCAGCAGCACCGCCGGCGCGAGGCTCATCACCCCCAGCGCGACCGCGGCCGACACCGAGGCGTCGAGCGACCGGCCGCCGAGCAGCCGCGTCAGCAGTGTCAATGGCGCCGGATCGGCCGGCGCGGCGGCGGTGTCCATCGGTATGGCCCGGACCGCGGCCGGGTCGCTGCCAGCGCCGTCGCCGCGGACTGCGGCGATGGGCCAGAGAGCCAGCGCCACGGCGACCGCACAGCGCCATCCCGTCGCCCGGCGCCCGCGGGTCATGCCGCACCCCGTGCGCCGCTGCCCGACGGCGCGGGTGCCGGCGCCGCAAGGACCGCCGGAGGGGCTGGCGGAAGAGGCGCGCCCTCCACCGGGCGGGCGAGCGGCGCGGTGAGCGGCTCGTCCGTCTCGGCGAGCACCTGGCAACCCGCCGGCGAGACGCCGACCAGCAGCGTCCGGCGCCCGAAACGCACGACCCGGAGAGCATGCTGGCCGCCGAGGGGAAGTGTCCCGAGGAGGGAGACCGCAGCGGAGGGAAACGACGCGTGGCGTGGCACCGTGAGCCCGCGCAGCACGGCGACCGCCGCGGCCAACGCGGCCAGGAACGCCACCAGCTGCCAGCCCCATGGCGAAACCTCGGCCCGTGGGCGGGGCCGGTCGCGAAGCAGGGCGCCGGCATCGCTCTCCAGCTCGATCGGTGCCGGGGCGAGGCGCCCGGGCGCGGGCAGGGGATCGCCGGCCGGCGCTGGCCCCTCGTCGCCCGCCGCGATTGACGCCAGCGCGAGGAGGGCGATCGCGAACGGCACGCATCCCAGGCAGCGTCGGCGGGGTCGCATCAGGCCGCCTCCCGCCACCGCGCCGGTGGCTCCGGCGAGAGCTTCGCCGCCACGCCCTCGGGAAGCCCGGCGGGAGCGGGGTCGACGACGGGACGCCGGTTCCCGGCCCGCCACAGGACCGCCGCCAACGCCAGCGCGGCGAGTGAGAACACGGTCAGCGCGACCGTCGGGTTGGCAAGCGCGGCGGCCGATGCGTTCCCGGCGCGACCCCAGGGCCACGACACCGCGCTGTCCGACCGCGCCACGGCGGGCTCGTCGGCCGCCACTGGCCGGGATGTCGCCAGACCGGAGGTGAACGGGGTGACCGCGATCTTCGTCCGGGTCGCGTCGGCCACCTCGGGCAGCATCGCGGCCACGAGTTGCGTCAGCCGATCAATCTCCTCCCGTTCGGCCCGCTCCCGATCCTCCTCGGTCCACGTGGCTTCCCCGCGGCGCTGGCGACGGCCGCGGGTCGCGGTGACGACCGACTCGAGATACGTGTCCGGGACGGCGACGAGGACGTGGACGGAATCGCCGCTCCCGGCCTCGGCGGTGGCGGGCACCGTGGCACCGACGGCAGCCGGCGAGTTGATCCCGGCGGCGGCAGCCGCGGCAGCCGGAGCGGCGGCGGCGCCGAGCGTGACGTCGACGACGACCCCACGGATGAAGCCCAGCGCCTGGCGGACCTTGGCGGCGGTCGCACGCTCCAGCCCGAGCCGAGCAGCGCGGGCCGGATCGGCGACGCCCTCGCTCGGGTCAAGTGGCCCGGCGTAGACGCGGCCACTGCGCAGGTCGGTCACCGCGACCCGCTCGACGGACAACCCGGCGATCGCCGCCGCGACGAGGACGCGGATCGCCTGGACGCGTGCCGGGTCGAGGTCGGTGTCGGGCTGGGTGCGGATGCTGACGCTCGCGGTGCGTTCCACGCCGCCGGCGAGCCCCGCGCGAGGGGCGTCGTCGTAGAGGACCGCGGCACGCTCGATTCCCGGCATCGAGCAGAGCACGAGCGACAACTCGTCCTGGACCGCGACGCGGAGCGAATCGGCACGGAGCGCCGCGCTCGTCCACGGTCCGTTGGACGCCAACGCGCGGCGGAGGCTGGCGCCGAACTCGCGCGGCAGCGCCTCGGCATCGACCAGGGCCCGCATGTAGGCGCTGTGCCGGGCACGGGGCACATACACCCGTCCTCCTTCGCTGCGGTGGTCGGTGAGTTGGGCGCGGTCGAAGGCCGCTTCCATGATCGCCAGTTCGGACTGCGGGAGGACCGACCCGGGGAGGAGCTCGGTCTCCTCACGGGCGGGGCGGACGCGGAGCGTCCAGGCGGCCGCGGCGCAGGCGAGAACCACCAGGCCCAGGGCCATCGCCTGCACGGGGGCGACGCGCGGAGGGCGCACGGACGCGGTGAGCCGGGAATCCAGGTCCATGTCGACGTTTCACGAACGGAGGGAGAGGACAGCGGCGCCGGGCCGTCAGGCCGCGCGGCGCTCGGTGAGACGACGGGGGAGGCGGAGGGTCAGTGCGGTGCCCCCCTCGGGGCAGGCACGCACCTCGAGGGTGCCGCCGAGCCGCGCGGCGCGAGTGCTCTGGCGATCGAGCCAGGCGCGCTCGACCACGGACAGGACGGGGCCGGAGTCGGCGACCTCGACCTCGATCGCGTCGGCGAGCAGCACGCTGGTCACCACCACTTCGCGCCGCCCTGGTCCGGTGGCAGCGCCATTGGCACGCCGCGCCCGCGCGACGAGGTCGGCGAGGAGGTCGGACAGCACGGCGGGATCGGCGTGGAGCACGTGGTTGCGCGACACGTCGATCGACACGTCGGCAGGGACCGCACCGACCGCGGCAGCGACGACGGCGTGGACCGGGATCCAGGTCGCACCGGGGACCCGATCGGCACGCCAGGGAAGGATCGAGGGACGCTCGGGAACGCGGGGGGTATCGGTCATCGCAGCGCTCCGCGGAGAAAGGGGGCAGGACCGGCGCCGCTCAAGCGGGGCAATCGGCGCCGACGTCGGCCGTGGGACCGCAGATCCCCTCCATCAGCCAGCGATTGACGTCGCGGAGGATCGCCGGAGCGAGATCATTGGGCTTCTCGTAGATCCTCATCGAGAGCTGGGCGCCGGCGGCGTGGAAGAGGCGCAGCGTGGTGCCGGTGGTGGCGACCAGGCGGGCCTCGGCGTCACGCCGGCAGCAGAGCAGGAACGGAAGGCGGCGGACCGCCGCGAGCCGTGCGAACAGCGCCTCGGCGTGGGGAAACGCACCCCCCAGCGACACCATTCCGGCGAAGCGTTCGGCATGCCGGCAGGCGATCCGGAAGGCGTCGGTGCCCCCCGCGCCGCGACCGACGAGAAACACGCGATCGGGATGGACGTTACCCCGCGCGACCGCCTCATGGATCGCGTCGAACACCGCCTCTTCGACGGCGTAGACATCGTCGCCGGCCGCGAAGGCCGGCTCGACAGCGAGGTAATTCCGCGTGCTGAGTCGCTGCATCGCCCGGCCGAGGTCGAACCGCCGCGCACCCGGGAGCCAGACGACCAGCGGGTAGGCGTAGCCGGGCTCGTAGCCCTGGGGAAGGAACAGGCGCGGGGCCTGCCGCGCCGTCGCGCGTGACAAGCCGCGCCGGAAGCGCCGCCGCGACGTGCCGCTTCCGGCAGTCGATTCGTCCCGCCCACCCCCGACTGGGTTCGCCGACATGGCCGTGGCCTCCGCCCTCCGGAGAGGTCCCTCCCCGTGGAGGTCCTCGCCGGTTCATGGCCGGAGGTTTCTAGCCGAACCGGTCACCGTGCCACAACGCCAGCGCTGCGGTGCCGAAACGGCTCTGGGCAGGTGGGGCAAACCGGGGAAAAGGCGGAGAATCGACCGGGCGGCCCTCCGGCCGCCCGCGCTCCGGTCGGAGGGGGATCAGGCCGTAAGCCGATCCATCGCCGCCACGAGGTCGCGGACCGCCGCCACGCTCTTGTCGAGTGCCGCCTTCTCGGCAGGCTGGAGCGACAGCTCGACGATCTTTTCGACGCCGCCGCTGCCGAGGATCACGGGCACACCGACGAAATACCCGCCGACGCCGTACTCACGGTCGCAGTAGGCGGCGCAGGGCACGAGCCGCTTCTTGTCGCGGACCACGGCCTCGACCATCTGCGCGGTCGCCGCCGCGGGGGCGTAGTAGGCACTGCCGGTCTTGAGCAAGCCGACGATCTCGGCACCGCCGTTGCGCGTCCGGGTGACGATCGATTCGAGCCGGTCGGCCGGGATCAGCTGCGTGACCGGGATCCCACCCACGCTGGTGCAACTCGGGATCGGCACCATCGTGTCGCCATGGCCGCCGAGGAGCATCGCCGCGATGTCCTCGACGCTCACCCCCAGCTCCATCGCCAGGAACGCCCGGTACCGGGCGGTGTCGAGGATGCCGGCCTGGCCGATCACGCGCTGGGCGGGGAACCCGGTCACCTGGAACGTCCGCTGGACCATCGCGTCGAGGGGATTGCTGACCACGATCACGACCGCGGCCGGGCTCGTCTCGCGGATCTTCGCGGCGACGTCGCCGACGATCTTGGCGTTGGTCGAGAGGAGATCGTCGCGGCTCATCCCCGGCTTGCGGGCGATTCCCGCAGTGACGACGACGACGTCGCTGCCCGCCGTCTCCGCCCAGTCGGTGGTGCCGGTGATCCGCGCGTCGAACCCCATGATTGGCGCCGCCTGGAACAGGTCGAGCGCCTTGCCGGCCGGCATCCCTTCGGTGAGCGGGATGTCGAGGAGTACGATGTCGCCGAACTCGGCGGCGGCGCACCAATGGGCGGTGGTCGCACCGACATTGCCGGCGCCGATGATGGAGATCTTGGCTCGTCGCATCGCGATGGATTCCTCACGGGAGTAACGGCAGGGCCGGCACCGGCGCCGCCGGGAAGAGTTGTGGCCGCGAGGGCGGGCGATGGCAAGCCCCGGTCAGGAACCGGCCTCGGTCTCCGGCAGGCGGACGCGGTCGGGGAGGATCCGCCGGGGGCCGGTGCGGCTGCCGTGACGCTGGCTCCACAGCCACCAGCCCACGACGGCCAGCAGCGGCAGCACGAGCAGTAGCGGGAGCAGCGTCGCGCGCCGCTCCGGCGCCGCGCCCGGCGCGCCGGCAGCCACCGGTCGCCATGCCACGCCGCGCGCGACCAGTAGCGGGACCTCGAGCCGGCGACTCACCCCCGCCGCCTTGCCGGTCACCGGCAGCGGATAGGCGTAGCGTTTGAACGCGAATCCCGTGACGGTGACCGGTTCATTGACCGTCTGCCCCGTCGGCATCCCCGGTGGCAGTTCGCGGACGCAGCACACCACCGGGTAGGTATCGTGGAGTTCGCCATGGACTTGGAGGAGCGGCGTGTCGACGAACACGTACAGCTCCCAGTAGTGGTCGAGTCCCGCCTGGCGGCGCCGGAGCGGATCGTCGACCTCGATCCGCGTCACCCGACGGCAGACACCGGACAGGGTGACGACGTCGCCGCGCTGCCGCGCGAACCACTTCCGTGCCGGGTCGATGAGGTCGGTGATCGGCGGCGTGACGGGCGTGGCGGGGAGCGCCGCCCGGACCGTCGCGCCGAGCAGGGTGTAGAAGGCATCCCCTTCGGCGGCGGTCAGCCCCTGGCCGTCGACCACGCTGTCGAACAGGCCGTAGTCCATTCCCGCAGCGCCGAGCGGGGTGGGGGGATGCCAGGCGACGCGGCGCGCGGCGAGCACGAGATCGGCAGCCGCGCCGGGACGCTCGCCCGTGGCAGCGGCGGCCGACGGTGGTCCGGTGCTGGCAGCGAGAGGCAGACCGGCGACCGTGACCGGCTCGTCGATCGGCATCCCGCGCGGCCAGCCACGCGGCGCGCCGGCGGTGAGGACGTCGATGACCCGACCGGCGGGGTCGCGGACGCGCACCACGACGGCGTCGGGCACGCCCGACGGGAGCGCGTCGGCCGCGGTCGCGACCGAGGCAACGGAGGCCACCAGGAGGGCGCGGCCACCGACCCGGAGCAGGACATCCTCGACGAGGGATGCCGGATCGGCACCGTCGGGTGCGATGGGCGCGGCGGCAGATTCCCACTCGGCGGCCCGTTCGGCGGGCGCCAGGAGGAGCCGGGCGAGCACGCGCTCCGCGAGGTGCTGCTTCGCGTCGTCCCAGGCGAGGGGCTCCTCGAGGAGCGAGCGCTCGGGGCGGTCGAGGCCGAACGCGGCGAGGTATCCCGGCAACGTCGAAGTCGCGGGGACGCCGACATCCACCGCGGTGTCGGGGTCGGCCCCGCGGGCCCGAGGGATACCCGAGGCGACCACGACCGTCGCGGCCACCACGAACGCCAGCGTTCTTTGCGGCACGCGATCGGCGCGAGTGATCACGGTTTCCTCCCGCCATCGTCGAGTTCGCCAGGCTCCAGACCGTCGTCTCCCGCGAAGCGGAGCGGGCGGCGATCGGGGACATCGATCCCGTCCCATGCCGGTGTCGCGTCCCGGGGCCGTGCACGGGGAGCGCCCGCCGAAAGGTGGAGGCCCACCCAGGTGACGAGCATCAGGCCGGTGATCGCGCCGATTCCCCAGCCGCCCCAGCGATGCCCCCCCGGCTCGGCCGGGCGGCGCGGCGACCAGCGCGGCGACCGGGAGAGGACCAGGGGGGCGGTCCGGACGGCATCGGTCGCCTGGTACGCCCAGCGTTTGAAGAAATAGCCGCTGACGTCGACCGTCTCGGTGGTATTCAGCCCTCGGGGCATGTCGGCAGGAACGTCGAGGAAGTATACGACGATCGGTGTCGGCGGACCGCCGTCGGGCTCGATCCATCCCTGCCAGCGCGGCTGGGGTCCGTCGCGCGCCGGGTTCGGTTCGACCGCCACGAGGCGGCGGAGGATACCGCGGAACCCGACGAGTTGGCCGCGCAGCGCCCGCGACTGTCCGTGGAGATCCGCATACGACACCGGCCGGACGAGGCCGCGGTCCGGGGGCCAGGCCGGGAACGCCGCCAGCGACGCACAGAGGTCCGACCAGGCCGGTTCGTCGTCGGAGCGGAACAACGTGTCGTCACGGACGCGGCCGAGGGCCGCGGCGGAAGCCCCGCGCGGGTGACGGTCGGTCGGTGGGGACGTGCCGGCGCCCCCGTCGCCCCCGGGCACGGCCTCCTCCGCGGCGATTCGCACCGCATCGCCGACGGCCGGTTCGGCCGGGAGCCGTGCAAGCACGGTGTCCACCTGCGCCGGTGGAGGATTTGGCTGCGGCTGCAACCAGGTCTTCTCGATCCAGCCGCAGACCAGCAACAGCACCAGTGCCGGAGGTCCGACGCGCCACAGGAGACGATGGCGCTCCGCTCCGGCGAGATAGTTCCGCGGCCTCCCCGCCCGGCCCCGTTCCCTGCCCTGCCCTCCCTCGCCGCCGGGGTCGTGTGTGCCACCGGCGGGCGACGCGGCGCTCACGGCAGCCCGTCGCGGGGGTGGTCGGGACGGCGGATGTCGGGGACTGGCCCCCCTCCCGACTCGGCCTGGTGCCGGGCCCTGCGCAGTTCGCGCCACAGGTAGAGCCCGAACGAACTGGCGAGCGTGAACGGCATCCCGAGCATCAGCAGGATGCTGTAAAAGTAGCCCCGCGCCAGGTTGGCGGCGGTGTCGTCTCCCTCGGCGAGAGAATCCTTGCAGGTCGGACAACCGAGGGCTTCGGCCGCCGACAGGACCGCGAGGGCCACGCATGCCGGCAGCAGCCCACGGAGGATCCGCCGCGCGACGGGGTTGAGGAGGGTGTTCATGGCTGAATTATATCCCCGACGCCACGGCCGGAGAGGCGGCTGCGGCGGGGTCGGGCCCGGGAAACAACTGGTAGAGCATGAGGTAGATGACGACTCCGGTGACCGACACGTAGAGCCACACCGGCAGCGTGATCCGGCCGAGGCGGCGGTGGGCCTGCCACCGGCCGCGCCAGGCGAGCAGGACCATCGCCACGGCCAGCAGCGGCACGAACGCCGCCAACACGACGTGGGTCGCGAGGATCGTCAGGTACACCGTCCTCACGACGCCGGTGCCCTGGAACGGAACGTGGCCGACGAGGGCGTGGTAGGTGAGGTAACTCACCAGGAACACCGTCGACACCGCGAAGGCGGCGACCATCAGGTTGCGATGGACCCGCCACTGTCCGCGGGCGATCGCCATCCACCCCGTCACCAGCAGGACCGTTGCCAGACCGTTGAGCAGGGCGTTGAGCGCTGCCAGCGGATGGACGGCGAGCAGCGCCGCGACCGGCACGCCCCCCCCCGGAAGCCAACCGACGGCGGCGCTGATTGCGGCTCCGCTCACGGCGCGGCCCCCCCGGACGCTGCCGGGGCCGCCGCGGGGGAGTCGGCGGGTTCGGCGAGCACCTCACGGACCAGCTTGACGAGCAGTTCCACGCGATCGGGCTGGAGCAGGTGGTAGCTGCCCCGGAGCCGGCCGGCACGATCGAACACGACACCCCGCTCCGAATGCACGCCGACCTCGGCGGGAAGCCGGAACGTCTTGTTGGCGACCGTGCGGATGGTGTCCATGTCGCCGGTGAGGAACTTCCAGCGGGCCGGGTCGGCACCGAACCGGTCGGCGTAGCGGCGGAGCACGTCGGGTGTGTCGTTGTCGGGGTCGCACGTCAGGCTGACGGCGACGAGGTCAGGGTCGGCGACTTCGCGAAGGATGTCGGCGATCGCCTGGTTCTCACGGAAGCAGGGGCCGGGACAGTTGGCGAAGAACACGCTCGCCACCCACACGCGGCCGCGCAGGCCGGCCGAATCGAACGCCATCCCGGTCTGGTCCGTGAGCGTGAACGGCGCCGCCGGTTCACCCGGCTCGACGGTCGCCGGGGCCGGCGTGACGGTCACGGCGACGCGGGGGGGAGGCGGGTCCTTCCGCCCGCATCCGGCAGTCACCCCGCAGACCGTCAGCCAGCCCGCGAGCAGGGCAGACGACCCGACCCCACACGGCGCGGCCTCGCAGTTCATCGGTGTCAATGGGCTTCCCCACCCCTCTCCGCGTTCCCGGCCTCCGCGGCTCGCTCCATCAGGCGCACGTCCGACTGCCGCGGCATGTACAGCGCCCGTTCCTGCGCCACCATCCGCGTCCGCATGCCGACGTCGGGCACGAGCATCAATGCGAGGAACACCGCCATCATGGCCGCGGGGATGGTGAGGACGTACTTCCAGTTCGCCTCCCAGAGGACGTGCATGAAGAACAGCACGACGAGCATCGCCTTCGTGCACGACACCGCCATCATGAACGCCCAGCCGACCTGCGGCTGATCGCGCCACGGCCAGGCCGACGAATAGGTGAAGAACGACATCGTCGTCAGGACGCACAACGCGAGGAACACCATCAGGTAGGTGCCGAGGCCGCCGTGGGCATGCTCGCCACCATGGTCCCCACCATGACCGGCAGCGTGCGCCGCCGGTGCCGCCGCGGCGTGGGCGTGGGGCACGGTCCCGTGGACCTCGGTCGTCTCTCCGGGCCGCGTCACCGGTGCGTGGGTGGCGGGCGGCTGTGTGGAATGGGAGTGATCGGACATGCTCGGCCTCGTGACGGTGTGTGGGCGGGCGGCGACGGCTGCCGGACGGCGGTCAGAACAGGTACAGCAGCGGGAACAGGAAGATCCAAACCAGGTCGACGAAGTGCCAGTACAGTCCGGCATTCTCGATCATCCCGGCGCGGGCGTGGTCGAGCCGGTAGCCGAGGAGGATCGCGAACACGAGCAGACCGACCCCCACGTGGATGGCGTGGAATCCGGTGAGCAGGAAATAGGTGCTCGCCCACATATTGCCCCCGGGGATGACCGCCGGCAGGCGAAGCCAGGGAAACGCGTCGTTGAGGCCGGAGGAGTGGCCATGACTGCCGGCGCTGGGCAGCGGCATCACCTGGTCGGCGATCACCGCCAGGTCGAACGGCTGCTGGTCGGGGTTGGTGACCAGCTTGCGGATTTGCTGGAGCCGGCCGCGGGCGGCAACGTGCTCGGCCGTGAGTTCGTCGGCGGGCGTGTCGTCGAGTTCCTTGAGCTTGTCGATGATCGCCGGCTCGCCGAGCCGGGCACGAACGGCGGAACCGTAGTACAGGTCGGGTTTCTCGAAAACGCGGCTCCGCGGCGACCAGGGATAGATCCCGTGCGAGAACTTCGCCGAGTACTCGTAGGCCTTCACCCCGAGGAACAACGTCCCCAGCAGCAGCGTCAGCAGCATCCACAGCTTCGCTTGCGGTGCCTTGTCGGCCCGCGCCGCCTCGAGCGCCAGGACGATCGTGACGCTCGAGCAGATCAGGACAAACGTGTTGAACGCCCCGATCGGCTCGCTGAGGTGGACATGGTGCGGCAGCGGCCAGACCGGCGACCCGAAGCGCAGCACGACGTAGCTGCCGAGCAGCGCCGCGAAGAACATGATCTCGGTCGACAAGAACAGCCACATGATCAGCTTCCCGCGCGACAGCGGCAGGCCGGGCTGATACTGGAGCGTGACGTGGCCATGGTGGCCATGGCCATCTTCATGGCCGTGGGCGTGATCGTGGCCGTCGCCGTGCGGCAGGCTGAGGGCAGGGGCGGACATGTCGGTTTCCAGGCGGAAAGGCGGTGGGTGGATCGGGATGGCGACGATCAGGCGCGCGGCGGGCCACAGCCCACCGTCGCCAGAAGCAGGCCGAGGAGGACGACGATCGAGACGAGGAGCAACCGGCGGGCCGATCGATCGTCACGGGCGAAAGCGAAACGAGCCGCGGCAGCGACGTAGGTGCCCGACAGTGCCGCAGCGAGGCAGAACAGCGGCCAGCGCCCCGAGGGCACGGCGAGCAACAGGCTGGCCGGCACCATCACCAGTGCCGTGGCCACGGCCTGGGCCCCGGCGCGGATGCCGGTGGAATCGACGACGGTGAGCATCTTCAGACCGGCAGCGGCGTACTCCCTGCGGTACAGCCAGGCGATCGCCATGAAGTGGGGGAACTGCCACAGATAGAGAACCGCGCCGAGGGCCGCGACCGCGACCGCACCGGCATGATCCCCGGCCGCGAGCCGCGCCGGTCCGTCGGCCCCGAGCCAGCCGATCGCCACGGGTAGCGCGCCCGGCACCGCCCCCACCGCCGTGTTGAGCGGCGACAAACGCTTGAGCGGCGTGTAGACGACGACGTACAGCAGCCAGGTGAGAGCGGCGGCCAGTGCGGCACCGATCCCCCCGCCGGCCACCACGAGCACCAGCCCCGCGCCGCCGAGGCCCGCGGCGATCCACCATCCATGGACGGGGTCGATCCTCCCGGCGCTCACCGGTCGGTTCGCCGTTCTGGGCATCAGTCTGTCGGTGCGCCGCTCGAGCACCTGGTTGGCGATGCTCGAACTGGCCGCGACCAGCGCGGTGCCCACCAGCAGCGCGACCCGCTCACGGAGGTCGACGGCACGGCCGGCGGTCAGCCAGGCGGCCGCGGTCACCGTGGCGAGGACCATGACCGTGATCCGCGGCCGCAACAACCGGCCGATGTCGGCGGCGACGAGCGAACCAGCCCCCGCCTCGGACAGTTCCAGGGGGAGCGCCGGGAACGCCGACGACACGCCGGGACCGACCGGCGCCACGTGGTCGGTAGCAAGCGCGGCAGCGCGGGGCACGACGACTCGGGCGACGGGTGTCATGCCGGGGCCTCCCCCCACGATCGGCCAGTGGCGGCACCCGCCCCGGTCCAGACGAGCGACATCACGACCGCCGCTCCGAGGATCAGCATCCCGAGCACGGCGTGACCGGTGGTCACCAGGGCGGCGCGGACGCTGCGGGCCACCAGCGGACCCGACCAGGTGTCGGGGAGCCAGCCCCCCGGGACACCGTAATTCACCAGCCACGCGCCACATCCGAGGAGCACTTGGCCGACGACCAAGCCGACGATCACCCGCGACCACTGCCGGGCGGCCAACGGCTCGTGAGGCTGCCACGCCAGCCACGCCAGCGTCGCCAGCACTGTCACCGCGGCTGCCCCGAGGAGATGGAGCGTGACCAGCCAGCGGAAGTCGAGCGGTGTCGCACTGGCCTCCATGTGGCGAAGCTGGGCCCCGGCGACGAGTTGCAGGTAGGCCGCGACGACCAGGGCGGGAGGGACGAACCCCGCCGTGGCCCATGACGGCAGCGCGACCGGCGGCAGCGACCGGCCGCGGCCGGATCCGAGGGCGGTTTCGGCACGCCCGCCACCCCCCGGGCTCGACGCCACGGCTGGCCGCCGACGATCACGCCACACCAGCGTGGCGATCGCCGTCGCCACCGCGAAGAACAGCGGCCCGGTGCAGGCGTGCACCTTGGCGATCGTCTTGTCGTCGAGCAGCACCCGCATCCCACCGAGGACCCCCTGTGCGATCACCAGCAGCACTGCCGCCGCCACCAGACCGCGGAGCACCGTCGGCGAGCGCCGCACGAACACGAGCCCGGCCAGCACGAGGGTGATCACGCCCACGGTGGCGCCGAGCAGACGATGCCCGTGCTCGAGAAACAGATCCCAAGGCCCACCGAGCCACTCGGCAAGGGGAAACAGGAACATGTTGTGGCCGTACGTCGCCGGCCAGTCGGGGACCGCCATCGCCGCGTCATAGGTCGTGACCAGCGCCCCGAAGCACAGCAGCAGCGCCGTGGTGCCCACCAGCAGGCAGGCGACCACGAAGGTCAACAGGCTACGCGGCGCGGCGGGTGCAAGGGTGGTCATCGGATCTCGGCGGGCAACGCTCCGGGCCGCTCGCGGACGGTTCGCCAACGGGCCGGAGCGGATGCGGTCAGTGGGCGGTGGCCAACGCTGCGGCCCGGGCATCGGGGGGATCGGTCTGCATCAGGTGATCCTTCTCGCAGCCCGGGACGGAGTACTCGTAGGGGCCGCGGTGGACGATCGGCTGGAAGTCGAAGTTGCCGTGGCCCGGAGGGCTCGGTGCCGTCCACTCCAGGGTGTTGGCATTCCACGGATTCCGGCCGGCGACCGGCCCGTAGAACATGCTCCACACGAAATTCACCGCGAAGATGATCTGCGTCGCCACCATGCCGATCGCGCACCACGTCATGAAAGCGTTGAGCGGTTGGAGATGGTGGAAGGTCTCGTAGTGGTAGGCATCCGCGAGCCGGCGGGGGAAGCCGACGGCACCGAGGATGTGCATCGTGAAGAACGTGCCGTTGAGAAACACGAAGGTCAGGAAGAAGTGGACTTTGCCCCAGAACTCGTTCATCAACCGACCGAACATCTTCGGGAACCAGTAGTAAATCCCCGCCCAGACACCCATCGCGGTGCCCGCGAACAACACGTAGTGGAAGTGGGCGACGATGAAATAGGTGTCGTGGATGAAGATGTCGACAGGCGTGGCCGCCATGAAGATCCCCGACAGGCCGCCGATGATGAACATCGACACGAATGACACCGCGAACAGCATCGCGGTCGTGAACTGGATCTTGCCGCCCCACAGCGTGCCGAGCCAGTTGAACGTCTTCACGGCGCTGGGCAGCGCGATCATCATCGTCGACACCATGAAAGTGATGCCGAGCGCCGGATTCATCCCGGAGACGAACATGTGGTGGCCCCAGACGATGAACCCGAGCCCGGCGATGCCGGCGATCGAGTAGACCATCGGCCGGTAGCCGAACAGCGGCTTGCGGGCGAACACCGTGAGGATGTCGCTCACCATGCCCATCGCCGGCAGGATCATGATGTAGACCGCCGGGTGGCTGTAGAACCAGAACAAGTGCTGCCAGAGGATCGGGTGGCCGCCCCCGGTGCTCGTCAGCAGGTTGTTGACGACGTTGCCCTCGGGATTGAAGAACCCGGTCCCGAGCATCCGGTCGGACAGCTGCATGAACCCGGCCGCGGTCAGCACCGGCAGGGCGAAGGCCTGGAGGACGGCGGTGATGAACATTGCCCAGATCGTCATCGGCAGGCGGAACATCGTCATCCCCGGGGCACGCATGAGGATGATCGTCGTCATGTAATTGACGCTGCCGAGCATGCTCGACACGCCGACGAACGTCAGCCCGAGGAGCCACAGCGTCTGCCCCATGCCGCTCCCGGGACTGGCGGCGACGTTGGTCGAGAGCGGCGGATAGCTCGTCCACCCACCCGACGCCGCGCCCCCCTCGACGAAGAAACTGGCGCCGAAGCAGAGGAACGCCGGCCACATGAACCAGTACGACAGCATGTTGAGCGTCGGAAACGCCATGTCGTCGGCACCGATCATCAGCGGGATGAGGAAGTTGCCGAACGCACCCGCGAGGATCGGGATGATCACGAGGAAGATCATCACCGTGGCGTGCATCGTGAACAGCATGGTGTAGAACTCCGGCGCCATCTGCCCGCCCTCCTGGGCGAACAGCTTGCCGAGCACCGGAACCTGCGACCACGGCCAGGCGATCTGCCAGCGGACCGCCAGCGCGAGCAAGCCGCCGATCAGGAACCACAGCAGCGTCGAGAACAGGAATTGCAGGCCGATGACCTTGTGGTCCTTCGAGAACACGTAGGTCGAGAGGAACTCGGCCACCTGCCGAGAGGACCGGGGCGCCCGGCCACCGACCACGACGGCGTGGCCATGGTCCGTCGGGCTGACGGTGGTGCCGGTGCTCGGGGACTGGACGGTGCTCATGGGAGGGTCTCCGGAACGGTCGCGACGTGATCGGGAACGGTGGAACGATGAACTGCGGAGGACGACATGACTGATGGCGGCGGGGAAGCCAGGGGCCCTCGGCCGCCGGCGGCGATCACTGGCCGGCCACCTCGGCGACTGGCTCGGGCTGTGTGGCTTCCTGACGGGCCTCGATCTCCTCGAGCCAGCGCTCGTAATCCTCGCGGGTGTCGACGGTGATCCGCCCCTTCATCTTGTAGTGGCCCCAACCGCACAGTTCGGCACAGACGATGTCATACTGCCCGACCTCGGTGGCCTTGAACCACACCGGCGTCTTCATTCCCGGGACCGCGTCCTGCTTGATGCGGAGGTTGGGGAGGAAGAAGCTGTGGAGCACGTCCATGCTCTTGAGCTGTACGAGCACCTCCTCGTCGACCGGCACGTGCAGGTCGTTGACGAGGAACAAGTCGTCGGGCGTGCCCAGTTCGCCGTCGCGCCCCGGGTAACGGAGACGCCACTCGAACTGCCGCGCCACGACCTCGACGGTGGGGGGGATCCGTGGCCGCCGCATCTTGACGTCGGCCCAGGTGTTCATCTGGTAGATCGAGAGGAACAGCAGCGTCGCCGCCGGGATGATCGTCCACACGACCTCGAGCGTATGGCTGCCATGGATGAACGCCGCCACCGGGTTGGGGCGGGCGGCGTCGTACTTCCACAGGAACCAGAACAGCAGCACCTCGGTGACGACGAACACGACGCCGGTGAGGACGAGGATGAAGTAGAACAGCGAGTCGATCGACCGCCCGTGGACGGAGACGTCTTTCGGCAGCCAGATGTCGTACAGCGGGCCGACGACGAACGTCGCCACG
The DNA here is from genome assembly GCA_016872555.1 of Planctomycetota bacterium. Classification (NCBI taxonomy): domain Bacteria; kingdom Pseudomonadati; phylum Planctomycetota; species Planctomycetota bacterium. The sequence continues at coordinate 63,239 of VGZO01000012.1, read as the reverse complement.
CCGAGCACCGGCACGGCGAGGAACAGCAGGCTCCAAAAAATACCGGCCAAACGATTGCCCACGGTCGTCGCTCCTGGTTCCCGCCTTGGTCACCACCGCCGACCGGCGCTCCGGGGCGACGGCATCCACCAGACCCCACCCCCGCCGTCACATCCGGTCGCGCTGCACCGACGTGGTCGACCGGTCCGCACCCAACTCACCATCGAAGCCGTAGGGCAACGAGCGCACGTAATTGACGATGTGCCAGATGTCCTCCGGCGGAACCGTCCCCTTCGCGGCCGGCATCGGCGCGCCGTTGATCCCGGCGTGGATCCGGTAGTACAGATCGAGCGGCCGCCTCCCGCCCCGGTAGATCCCCTGGCGCAGGTTCCGCGGCGGGATCGTGCGCGGCTGCAGTGCGTCGCCGTCGAGAACGCCGTGGAAGCGGTTCACCCAGGCGATGTTGGCACGGTGTTCGGCGCGTTGTTCCTCCGTCATGCCGGAGGTCTTGGCCTCGCGGGCCCGCTCGGCGGTGCCGTCGATCTCCTTGGTGATCTCGACGATGTTCTTGTTCCAATCGTCGTAGTCGTTGGCCTGGCCATCGCCGAGGCCGGTGACGCCGTGGCATTTCACGCAGTTGGCCTTGTCGCCGTAGAACAGCTCCTTGCCCTTGGCGATCGATGCGGCCATGTCGATGTCGGCCGGCATCTCGGGAACCGGAATCCGCGCCTCATCCGCCGCCCGCCACTTGTCGGCGACCGGCGTGAGCATCTCGTCGACGAGGAATTCCCGCGTCTGCTGCAGCTCCCCCTTGGCTTCGTCATCGAGCTCGAAGAACGCCCGGGCGAGAGCCAATTCGGTTTCGCCGCGGATCGACAGGTACTTGACGTACTCGACAAGCGCGTCGACCTGAGTCTCGCTGAGCAGGGCGAACGACGGCATCGAGGTCCCCGGCACGCCGTTGTGAAGGAGGCGCACCAGATCGTCGCGGGTCGGCTTGTCGGCCCGTTCGGTGCTCTTGAACTTGAACACTCCGGGGCGGTAGTCGCGCGGATAGGGATTGAGAAACGCCGCCGTGGGTCCAAGACCGTCGCCGGTGATCCCGTGGCAGTGGGCACAGTGCTCGCGGTACAAGCCGTTTTTGCGGCCGACGATGTCGCTGCGGACCGGACCTGCGGCGAGCGTGAGTTTGGCCTGGTCGAGCCCCGTCTCGGGGAGGGCCACCGGCTCGTCGGGCGTGCCGAACAGCGCCAGCATGACCGTCGCGACCTGGCGCTCCTGCTGGGGGGTCAGCCGCTGCTTCGTCGACTCGACGAGATTCGCCCGGAACGAAGCGGCCGGGGCGCCGCCGCACCCCGTCGTGGCGATCGCCACGGTGACGACGACACCGACCGCGAGCCACGACAAGCCGATCGCGGGCGGACGCGACACCGCCGGGGCCGTGCCCGAGAGCGAGCCGGCGGCGATGCCACGGGAGGCGACGGACGAAGGATGCGTTGAAGGGATCATGGGAGGAGATTCGTCAGGTTCCGATGGCTGATGCGGGAACGTCGAGCGTGCCGAGATCCTTGACTTCGTTTTCCTCGAGCTTGATCTGGAAGCGCCCCTTGGGGGTCCACTTGAGATCGGGCTTGTCGAGCCCCAGCGCGCCGTTGGCACCGGTCGACCGCTCGTGCCACACCTGGAACTCGAGCAACTCCCCGGCCGGCAGGTCGGGAATCGTGAACGAACCGTCGGCTGCCGAGACGGCGACATAGCCGTCCTTGCGGAACACCATGTACGCCTTCATCCACGGGTGGACGTTGCAGGTCACCATCGTCGGCAGCCCCGTTTCCGCCTTCGGCACGTAGGCGGTGCTGCCGCCGGCGGGGATCAACTGGTTGAAGTCCGACCCGGCGACGTTGGTGTTGTGGCCGATCGGATCGCTGTTCTTGACGTCGACCGGCTGACCGACACGGGCCGCAACCACCGGGGCCAGGAACTCGCAGTTTTTCTGATCGAAGACGACCGGCGTCGAAGACGGCGTCGCCTCCTTCACCCGGCTCGCCTTTCGCACGAACAGGACGACGTTCGCCAGCCCCTTGCCGGACGGATCGACGAGAAGCGACCGATCGAGCAACTTGACGCCGTCCTTGGAGCACACTTCGGTGTCTTTGTCGGCCACGAGCGCCCGGGGCGTTCCCGGATCACCGGCGAAGACGAACCGCCCTTTCAGCGTCGCCCAGCCGGTTCCGACCGGGGCCGCGTCAGCGGCTGCCGCGGCGGGCGACGCCGAGGCCAACCGCGAGCGCAGCTCGGCGGCAAGGCCGGCATCGGCCGATGGGGCGGCGACCCGATCGGAGCCGCAACCGCTCGCCAGCGGCACGAGCACGGCCGCGCACCACGACGCGATGCAGCCGCCGGTCGAGCGGCGATCACTTCTTGAACAGGCTCGCATCGAGCGTGATGTCTCCCATGGCGTTTTCACCGGCCTTGACGGTGACCTTCTTCCGGCCCTTCGCTGTCTTATCCGACTTGCCACCGACCTTGATCTCGCCGATGTAGCCGGCCTTCTCGTGCCACAGCTGCAGCTCAACCTCACCGGCCGGCAGGCCCTTGATCTCGAACGAGCCGTCCGGCTTGGAGACGGCGGCATAGGGATTCGGCCGGACCACGAGCCAGGCCTTCATCCACGGGTGGATGTTGCAGGTCACTTGGGCGGGGATCGCCTCCTCGGCGTTGAAAGTGACCTTCGAATCGCCACCGGCCGGAATCAGGCTGTTGGAGGGGCTGTTCTTGATCGTCGCGACGTTGCTGTTGTGGCCGATGGTGTCGGAGTTCTTCAGGACCAGCGGCTGACCCGTCTGGACGACGGCCACGTGCGGCTCGAACCGGCAGTCCTTGTTGTCGAGCGTGACCGGGGTGTTCTTCGTGGCCGCGAGGTCAGGATGGATCTTGATGTCTTTGTCGCGGACGAAGACGACCACGTTCGCGACGCCGCCATCGGCACCGACGACGAGCTCTTCGTTGAGGAGCTTGTGCTTGCCGCATACCTCGACATCCTTGTCGGCCTTGATGTCGGAGGCGGTCGGCTTGGCACCGCCGAACACGAACCGGCCGCTGATCGTGCCCCAGTCGTCGGCGCGGACGGAACCGACTCCGGTGAACAGGACCAGGGCGAGACTGGTGACGAGTCGACGGTTCATGGCGAATCTCCGGAAGTGCGGATCGCGATTGGTCATGGACGGGGATCGCGGGAACGGCGCTCGAGGTGCCACGACCATCTCGTGAACTCCTGCCGGTGGAATCCCACCAGGGAACTCTAGCCGCCGTTCACTCCCGTGGGAGCGGTCCGATCGGGGGACTGCGTCTTCGCCGCCGGCGCCGCGTCGGTCGCGGGTGGTTGCTGGCGCAGGTAGGCCTCCAGCGACAATCCCTGCTTGGCGAAGGCGTCGAAGTGCATGAGCAGATCGGTGAGCGCGTCGACCTGCTGGTCGCTCGTGCCCTTGTAGAGATCCTGACTCACCGGCTTGTCGAACGGGATGTTCACCGGCATTCCCGTGTAGGGCAGGAACCGCTTCGGATTGGCGATCCAGTCGTGCACGTAGCCGGGACGGAGCCGCTTGTGGACGTCGGCGAGTTGCGGGGCGAGAGCCTTGGGATTTCCCGGCGGCGTGTACCCACCGACAAGGTGGCACTTCACGCAGTAGTTGGTGTTGGTGACGATCTTCATCGCACCGTCGAGGTGCCCCGGATACCCCTGCTCCTTGGCGGCGAGCGACGAGTCGTCGAGCCGCGGATCGTAGACGTACGGATAGTCGGCTCCGTCGACGGCGGCGAAGTAGTTGACCAGCGCCGTCGCCTCCGAGGCGTGGAAGTTGAACTTCGGCATCCGCAACACGGCGGACGGCCGGATCATCCCCGGGTTGAGCAGGAATCGGTGGAGCCAGTCCGACTGCACCTTCCGACCCTCTCCGACCAGCGGGGGCGGCAACCAGCCCCAGGCATCCTCGGCCTTGACGTTGGGGTTGATCTGCTTCTCGTCGGCGATCACGGTCGGGTAGAGCAACCGAGCCAGATCGCCGCCGTTCGCCGGATAGTGCTTCCCTTCACGCAGTGCCGCCACCGGCACCGAGAGGCTTTGGCCGCCGACGATCCGCGGCTCGCCGTCGACGAGCACGTCTTTCCAGAGCATGATCGGCAGGTGGGGGACCGACTCGGTGTCACCCTCCTCGATCGCGACCCCGTCCTCGTCCACATACTGCGTCTTCCCCGTCGCCGGATCGAGCACCGGCATGCCGGTGATCCGCGCCTGGCGTCGCCCGCGACGGTCGACGGCGAGCGACCGCGACACCTCGTCGGGGGTGAAGTGGGGGGAGAGGAACGGGTAGTCCGCCGGTAGCTCGACGCTACCGAGCGATTCCGGGGCGTAGCGCAGGTCCCAGCGGTCCATCTGGAGGATGTGGCACCCGCTGCAGTTGTATTTCTCGGCCGCCACGAGGCCGTCGAGCCGGGCCTGCTCGCGCGGATCCGGGCGATGGACGTACTGTGCAGCCGGAGGCTCCGAAACCAGTCCGAGGACGAACGTCATCACTGCTTCGCGCTGCTTGGCGTCGAACGGGAACTGCGGCATCCGGTAGCGTTCGTTGTACGACTTGTTCTCGGCTTTCTTGTAGTCGTAGCTCCGCGGGGCACGCAGCTTCTGCCAGAGGAACCCCTCGCGCTCGTGGGCGAGAAGCTTCTCGAGGAAAAACCCGGTGTCGGGGTCGAGCGACTCCGGGTCGACGTGCCGCTCCGGGGGTGCCGCATAGGCGAGGTCCGGTGCCAATGGGCCGTCGTCACCGAGGCCTACGCCCGACACCCCGGTGGCACCGGCAGCGCCCTCGGCCGACGCCCGCGAACCCGCGCCGTCGCCATGGGCGTCATGGCCGTGATGCATGCCGCCGGGCGAGCCGTGGCCGTGCCCGCCGCCGTGCTCGAGTTGGTGCATCACGTAGTGGGCGACCTGCTCGAAGGCGATCTTCGACGATTCCTTGCGCCCCCAGTCAGCCAGTGCCGCGCCGGCGGCTTTCGCATCCTCGAACCCGGGGATGTCGTGGCACGCCGAGCAGGCGAGCTTGGCGATCGTCTTCTTGCCGACGTACTCGAGGAGCCGGGCCTCTCGGTCGGCGCCCGTCATCCCGACGAGCATCCGCTCGTCACCCTGGATGACTGCCTGATCGGCGGGGATACCCTCGGCCAGAACGCGCTCGGCACGGGCCGCCGGGAACCGGTCCTTCAGATACATCAGCGCCAGTTCGTTGGTGGCAGCGCGCTGTTCATCGGTGAGCGAACCGGCGGCGGGGATGTCGGACGGCGTCCAACCCTCCGTCGAGCCGAGCAGCCAGGCTGTCGCATCGGCGGCCGGATCGCTGACCGTGCCGTCGGCGAGCGTCACCGGCTCGAGAAGGACGTTCGGCATGATCGTCCGCGGGTGATACCGGGCCGGCTCGCGGAGCCACGAGTAGAGCCACTTGGCGCCGTCGGGATGCGACGCGGCCTTGGCGCCGATCCGCGACAGGTTCGGGCCGTGGGTGCTCCTCGCTCCGGGGAACTCGGCGTGCTGATGGCAGGCGAGGCAGCCGCGGACCTCGACGACCTTGCGCCCGCGTTCCGGATCAGCCGGCGCCGTGATCCCCGCCGGGGGCTCGACGTAGTCGAACGGTTGGCTGACGCTGGACAGGTAGGCGATCATCGACCGAATTTCGATCGGCTCGTAGCGCTCTGACTCGGCCAGGCCCTTGCCCGACAGGTGATCCCAGAGCCCGAAGAATCGCGGCATCTTGGTCGACGGCCGGAAATCCTGCGGGTTTCGCAACCAGGAGTAGAGCCAGTCGAAACCGACCTTCGAGGAAACATGCCGCAGGCTCGGCCCGACCTTGGCAAACGTTCCCGGAGTTTCGGGGTCCTTGAGCAGGGCCGCGAGTTGGTGGGTGCGGTCGGAGAGGACCGAGTCCCCGCCGGCGAGGGCGTCGCGCTCGATCGCCTGCCGGAGCCGATCGCGGGCCTGCCGGCCGTCCGGACTGCGCTCGACCTCCTCGGCCCAGCGCTTCAGCTGCGCCCCGTCATCGGACCGGTCGAGCGTCGGATCGGCGGCGATCGCCGCGGCGACCTCGTGATAATTCGGTGCCAGCCGCATGTCGGGGCCGATCCGCTTGTCGGGTCCGGCCCAGCCGTTGATCTCGTGGCAGCCGTAGCAGCCGTACTGCCTGACGAGGTGGTAGCCCTCGACGAGCTTGGGAGCCGGGGGCTCCGGAAAACGCTCCGACGGCTCCAGGTCGACGACCTGGTGATGGCATTTCAGGCAGCTCGACTCCTCGAACCGCTCCGGGAGCATCGGCAGAATCCAGTGGTGGTTGTTGAACCAGCCATGGTCGTCGTGCCAGGCCCGCGCTTCCTTCGGCGAGTCGGGGGTGTGCGAGGCCCACTTGAAACTCGTTGCGCTCCCCTGCCCCTGGTGGCAGATCGTGCAGCCGAACGGCTGCATCGGATGGGGGCTGGTCGAGCCGACGAACAGGTCGAGACGCGGATGGCTCGCATACGGCTGCGGCACGCCGCGGCGCACGGTCAGCGTCACGGGTTTGCCCCAGACCGGTGACTCGAGAAGCGCCGCGGCGACCATCCCGTCGCCGAGCATCCGGCCACCGGCGATCGCTTCGATGACGTCGCCGGTCTGCAGCCCGGCCATGGCCGCGGGGGACTCGCGGCGGACGAAATTCACGGTCGCGTCATCGGCTTCAAACAGCCCGCGGTCAGCGAGGCCGAAACCGTAGACGGCCTCGAGCCGGGCTGCGGCATCCCCGCCTCCGCCGGCCGAGTCGGCCGACGACGGAGTCGCCAGCGTGAGCGCGACAGTTTCGGCGTGCGGGTAGGCGGGATCGTGCGACGAACCAGGCGCCGACTTCTCGATCCCCTTGTGGCAGGTCGTGCAGCGGTCGAACCGGGCCACATCGCGGAAATTGTTGTTGAGAGTCAGCTGCGGCAGCCAGATCTGGTCGACGCGCAACGGCCCGTTGAAGGCGTCGAGCACCGGCATCTCGAGAAGCGTCTTGCCGTAGTTGGGCGCCCGTTCCTTGACGGTCTTCGAAAGCTGCTCCAGCTGCGAACGGTGATCGGCCAACGCCTTCGCGGCGGCATCCTCGTCGCGGGTCATCTCGCGGACGAGCGCCTCGAGCTCCTTGCGGTGCGTGTTGGAAGCCTGGCTGGCGAGCGTCGCCGCGCCCACCTCCTCGCGCTTCTTGTCCGCCCGGGCCAGCAAAGAATCGAGCCGTGCTTGCTCGGCGCCGTCGGCGACGGCGAGCTCGTAGTCGGCGCGGTTCTTGTCGAGCTCCGCCTTTCGCAGCTTCAGCTGGCCTGCGGCCTGGTCCTCACGGAAACGGGCCCGCTTGGCGATATCGCGCATCCGAGTGAGCAAGTCGCCACGCAGCGCGAGGCGCTGCCCGGCATCGCTCTGCCGCGCCAGCCCGTCGACGTCGAGTTGGACCCGGTCGGCAGCCTCGCGGTCTTCGTCGACCTCGCGGGCGCGGGCGACGAACCGCTCGACGAGGGTCTGGTCGATCGGGGCCTGGCGCGCCTCGGCAAGGACAGACGCCAGTTTTTCCGACTCGTCGGCATACTCCTGCGATCCCTGCTCGACCACCCGCGCCTGGGCCGACCATGTCTCCAGCGCGCGGAATTCGCGCTGGTACTTCTTCCATGGCCGGTTGTGGTCGGCGACCAGCATCGCCACGGTCGAAGCCAGCAGTCCGAGGGCGGTGAGCCCGAAGACCACGTGCAGAACCTTCAAGTCGCGCCAGGTCTGTTCTGTGGCAGGCATGGTTTGAGGCGCAGGTGCCCAAGGGGTGATTGACGGTCAGCCGGGCGCCAAGCCCGGCGCTGTATCGCCTTTCGGTCGGTCGTAAACCGGGCGCGAAGCAAAAGCCCGGCGCTAAAAATTCAGCGAGAACTCCGGAATGCAAACCAGGTATTTCAGGTTCAACGTCCAGCGGAGAATCATCTTCAGGGGCAACGACAACATCAGCAGCATCAAGTTGGACATCACCATGTAGCGGATGAAACCCATCTGGGCGAAGAACCCGCGGAACACCGTGACAGCCAGCAGCGGCGGGAGGATCACCAGATAGGCCCCCAGCAGGAGCAGTCCCGGAGCCTCGCGGAGGAGGATGTAGCCGATCTGAGCGAGCGTCCCGGAGCCCTGCGGCGCCCGCGGCAGAGGCCGGTCGAGCAGGTTGACCCAGAACATCTGCGGCAGGTCGACGTTATTGAGGACCTCGACCTTGTACGGGCTCCAATACTCGAAGGGCCCGAAGAAGTTCCAATTCGGCCCGCGGAGGAACGTCCCGAGGATGATCAACGTGATCCACAGCTCGAGAAACCCGAACTGGAACGTCAGGTAGCTGAACTTCCGCTCGGCGATCGAGTAGTAGCCGTTGCCTTTCTTGTTGAAGTCGAGATACGGCATCGCCATCAGCCCGAAGATCACCAGGCTCGGCAGCACGACCCCCGCGTACCATGGGTCGAAATAGACGAGCATCTCCTGGAGGCCGAGGAAGTACCACGGCGCCTTCGAGGGATTGGGCGTCTTGACGCTCGAGGCCGGCTCTTCCAGAGGCGCGGGGAGGAAGATCGCCCACACCAACAGGAACGCCGACACGGCGACCATGCAGATCAGTTCGGTGTAGACCAGATCGGGCCACACGAGAACCTTTTCGTCGTCGAGTTTCTCCAACGGCGGCAGGCCCTGGGCGATGCGATCGTCATTGACCACGGCCTGCTTGGTCGCCACCCAGGTGAAGAACGCGAGCAGGAACACCAGCCCGACGATCGGAACGTTGTCGGGCTTCATGACGATCGAGGCGAAGTTCGCGTCGGCCATCGACAGGCCCATCAGCAGCAGCATGCCGTTGAGGATCGTCCATGCCACCATCGGCTTGACGAAGAACCTCCGGAACACGAACAGCACCGTCAGCAGCGCGGTCGTGCCGAGCGTGTAGAGCACCGGCCCGGAAAGCTGGTTGACCAGCGACGTGACCGCACTCGGCAGCTTCGGGACGAGGCGTTCCTCCCCCGACAGCGCGAGGCCGGCGAGGATCATCATCGCCGCCGAGAACACCGTCCACGCCAGCGCCAACGCCGGTTGCTTCGACCGCCGCCACAGCAGGTACGCCGCCACGGCGTTCATCAACGCCAGGCTGGTGTAGTACGACCCGAGGAAGCCGGCGACGTCTTTGAGAAATTGGCCGTTTGAATGCATGACTGTCGGGGTTCACAGCGGTCCGCTGATCCCGCCGTCCTTTCGTACGCGCCAAAAGTGGATCGCCAGCAGCAGCGCCACCGCCAGCGGGATCGCGATGCAGTGCAGGACGTAGAACCGGTTGAGCGTCTCCTCGCCGACGAATCGGGCGCCGAGGAGGCCGAACCGGGCATCGGAGCCGTCGGTGATCATGTCGATCCCGCCGACGGTCAGGAGTTGCTGCCCGGGGCCCTCGTAGCCGAGGAACGGCGTCGCACGGGCCATGTTGGACCCGACGGTGATCGCCCAGATCGCCAGCTGATCCCAGGGGAGCAGGTAACCGGTGAACGACAACAGGAGCGTGAGCAACAGCAGGATCACCCCGATCACCCAGTTGAACTCACGCGGCGGCTTGTAGCTGCCGGTGAGGAATACCCGGTACATGTGGAGCCAGGTGGTGATCACCATCGCGTGCGCCCCCCAGCGATGGAGCTCGCGGAGGATGCCGAGGCTGGTCACGTCGCGGAGGGCGAGGATGTCGTTGTAGGCCCATTCGAGCGTGGGCCGGTAATAGAACATCAGCAGCACGCCGGTGACCGTCTCGACGAGGAACAGGAAGAACGTCACCCCACCCATGCACCATGTGAACGACAGGGCGATCCCCTGCTTCTTGATCGACACCGGGTGGAGGTGGAGGAAAAAGTTGGTGAGCATGACCACGATCCGATTCCGCCGGTCGAGCGGCATCGGGTGGCGGAAGATGCTCTTCCAAATCTGGGAGTTGCGGATCGTCTCGCCGATGGCCATGGATCGGGTGGTCTCGCTGATCGGGTTGAACTGTCACGTGCTGCGGGAATCGGATGTCCGCAGGTCGGGTCACTGCCGCCGGTCGCCGCCACCGGCCCGCCGGTCGTTCCGTGCGGAACGACCGGAAGCGCTCACACCGGAACGTACGACGAAGGGTCGTTCCACTGACCGAGCTCCTCTTGGAAAGCCTTGCTCTTGTCGACCTCCAACTGACCGTCGTCGGCGATCTTGATCGCGTAGCGTTCGAGCGGTCGCGGCGCCGGGCCCTCGAAGTTGACACCGTCCTTGTAGAACCCGCTCCCGTGGCACGGGCACTTGAACTTCTGCTCGGCCTCGAGCCAGTTGGGCGTGCACCCGAGATGGGTGCAGACCGTCTTCAACGCGTAGATCTGCTGCTGGCCACCGACGTCGCTGTTGACGACCCACACGCCGTACTGCGCGACGAACTTCGTCTCCACCTTGCCGGCGGGGAAGCCTTCCTTGAAGCCGACCTTGAAGCTGCTCGGCGGCTCGGCGAGCACGTTGGGGAACAGGAACCGGGCCAGACCGAGCGAAAACAGCCCTCCGGTCACCGCCAGTGAGGTGAACCCGAGGGCCATGAACGAGCCGACCGCCAACGAGAGGAAGCCACGGCGTCCCGTCTCCTCCTCGACCTTGGCCGCCTTCGGCGGACGCGACGGCATCGGCGGCGCGGTCTTCAGCGCGGCCGTGCGTGAGGGCGCGTCGTGGCCGGTCTTGGCAGCTTCCGGCTTCGGACCGTCGCGCCGCGGGCCGGCGGCATCGGCGCGTGCCTGACGACCCGCTTCCGAGAGCGCTGCCTTGACTCCGGCAGGAGCGTCGGCCTTCGATACAGGGCCGGGCTTTGACCCGGCACGGGCTGCGGCGAGGATGCTGGCGGTGTCCCGTGCGGCGGGCTTGGCGGTGACGCTGGGCCCGGTTTTTCCGCCGGCCGGCTTTGCCGCGGGCTTGGCCGCCGCAGCGGGCTTGGGCGCCGGCTTGGCTGCCGGTGCTGCAGCCGCTTCGCCTGGTACCGCTTGGCCTGGTACCGCTTGGCCTGGTACCGCTTGGCCTGGTACCGCTTGGCCTGGTACCGCTTGGCCTGGTGCGCCCTGCTTCGCCCGAGCCATCGCCAGAATGTCGGCGACACTGGGCCGCCCCCCTGCAGCAGCCTTGGCGGCTGGCTTCGGGGCAGGTTTCGCTTTTAACGCTGCGGCTTCGCCTTCCGTCGATAGATCAGCCGTCTCGGCCGCCGGAGAAACCGGTGGCTGTGGCTCCGTCGGGCCGGGACCACCCGGCGTGTCGCCCCCCTTCCCGGCGCGGGCGGCTGCAAGGATCTCCGCCACCGTCATTTTCTTGCGCTCAGCCATCGGGCCCTTCCATTTCCGCCGACGAGTGACGGTCCGCCGCTATCCTCGGCGTCGCATTGGCCTCATCCCCGACCATGCGTCGCGACGACGCTACGCTGACGCGGAGCGACGGCAGTTGCACAAACCCCGACACCTCACCCCAGCCATCGTCGAAAATCGAGAAATCGTCGAGGAAGACATGGGTTCGTGATTTTTTTCACGAACTTATTCACTGTATCGGTCGGGTGGTTTCTGTCAATGTTTTCCCCGGGGATCCTGGCTGTCCGTGGACAAAGCCCTCCGTGGCCTTTGTCCACTCAGGCGACCGCGGGAAACGCCGGGGGTTTCCCGGGTCGCCATCGGCCGCGTCCGGCGGCCGACGACTTTTTTCATGAGCTGCTCGTGCGTGGATGACGCCGGATTGGCACCCACCGGCCCAATCGTCGGGCCGGGAGCCTGTCGCTTGAACCGGTTGCCGGGCCTTCCTCACAATCCCGGCGGTCGCATGAAAGCCAGGCCGCAAGCGCCATCCCGAGCCGATCGACCGCCCGCCACCCCACGGCCGAACCCCTGACGAGGCGATTTTTCGTGGTCCCAGCCCCTCGTCGCGTGCTCATCGTCGGGGCTGGAGCGCGCGAACACGCGCTGGCCTGGAAGCTCGCGACCGAAGGCGTGGAGATCTTCGCGGCCCCCGGCAATGCCGGCACCGGCCAGATCGGCACCAACCTCGACGCCGCCGCCACCGACATCCCGCGGTTGGTCGAACTGGCCCGGGAGCACGCCGTCGACCTGACCGTCGTCGGGCCGGAGGCACCGCTGGTGGCTGGCATCACCGACACCTTCACCGCGGCCAGCCTGCCGATCTTTGGACCGAGCCGCGCGGCGGCGCGGATCGAGGGGAGCAAGCTGTTCTGCAAACAGATCCTCCGCCGCGGCGACGTCCCCACCGGATTGTTCGAAGCTTTCACCGGGCCGGCCCGGGCACGCGAGTGGATCGAGGCCCGCGAGGACATGCCCGTGGTCGTCAAGGCGGACGGCCTGGCCGCGGGGAAGGGAGTGTTCGTGTGCGCCGATCGGGGAGCCGCGCTGGCGGCGATCGACGCGCTCGCGGCCGATCCCGTGCTGTCCCGCGGCGGGATCCTCATCGAGGAGCGGTTCGACGGTGTCGAGGTCAGCGTGATGGCGATCACCGACGGTCGGACGATCGTCACGCTCCCCCCCGTCCAGGACCACAAGGCCGCCTTCGACGGCGACACCGGCCCCAACACCGGCGGGATGGGCGCCTACGCGCCGACTCCGTTCGTCGACGCGGCGCTGCTGGCCGACATCGAGGCGCGGATCCTCGTGCCCACCGTCCATGCCCTGCGGCGCGGGAAGGTGCCGTTCCAGGGGGTGCTGTTCGCCGGGTTGATGCTCACCCCCCAGGGCCCGAAGCTGCTCGAGTTCAACGCCCGGTTCGGCGACCCGGAGTGCCAGACGCTCCTCTGCCTGCTCGAGTCCGGGCTCGGTCCGCTCCTCGCCGCCACGGCTGCACGTCGGCTCGAGGAGGTGGAAACCCCGGTCTGGAAGCGGGCGGCGGCGGTCACGGTGGTGATCGCTTCGGAGGGCTATCCCGCAGCGGTGCAGCGGGGGCTGCCGATCCGCGGCCTCGAGGCCGCCGCAGCGCTGCCGAGCGTGCAGGTGTTCCACGGGGCCACCCGCAGCGACGGCGGCCGCGTGGTCGCCGACGGCGGACGCGCCATCGCGGTGACCGCGACCGGCGATACACTCGCCCGCGCCAAGCTGCAGGCCTACACCGCCGTCCGCGAGATCCGCTGGCAGGGGGCGTGGTGCCGCAAGGACATCGCCGAGAAGGGCCTGCTCGAGGAGCACCGCCGGGCCGCAGCGGCCGACGGGGAAGGCGCATGAAGGTCCGGGCCGGAATCGTCGGACTGGGGAGCCAGTGGGAATCGCGCCACCTGCCGGCGCTCCGGTCCCTCGCCGACCGGTTCGAGGTCCGTGCGGTCTGCGAACAGGTGGCCCATCGCGCCCGACGGGTGGCGGGAGAGTTGGGAGCCGTCGCGGTCGACGGCTTCCGTGTCCTCGCCGCCCGCACCGACATCGACGCCGTCCTGTTTCTCGGCGACCAGTGGTATGGCACCGCCCCCGTCGAGGCGGCCTGCGCAGCGGGGAAGGCGGTGTACGCGGCGATCGGCCTTCCCGTCGATCCGGCGGAAGCGGAGGCGCTGCGCGGGCGGATCGAGCGGTCGGGCGTTGCCTTCATGGCCGAGCTGCCACGGCGTCACGCGCCGGCGACGGTGCGGCTCAAGGAACTGATCGCCACCCGCCTCGGGCCGCCGCGGATGCTGTTCTGCCACCGGCGCGTGCCGTTGTCGGCGATCGCACAGGCCGGTCGCCGTGAGCCGGCGGACGACATCCGCGACCTGATGGAGCTGGTCGACTGGTGCCGGTACGTCGCCGGCCAGGCCCCGACGAGCGTCGTCGCCGTGCGTCACGCCGAGCGGCCGGGTGGCGAGCTCGACGACTACCGGATGATGAGCCTCGACTTCACGCCGTCGGGTTCACCGGGAGACGGGACGATCGCCCAGATCAGCTGCGGCTACTACATGCCGCGCTGCTGGGAGGAGGCGGTCGGATTCCGGCCGCCACCGGCGCTCCAGGTCGTCTGCGAGCAGGGGATCGCGTTCATCGACCTGCCGGCGAGCCTGGTGTGGTTCGACGTCGCCGGCCGGCACCAGGAAGCGCTCGATTCCGACCGGCCGGTCGGAGAGCAGATGCTGCTCCAATTCCACCGTACGGTGACGAGCTTGGTGCGGCGCGTCAGCGGCCTCGACGACGCCCTGGAGGCGATGCGGATCGTGGCCGCGGCGGAAACCAGCGCCCGCGAGGGGCGCCGCGTGTCGATCGGCGAGCCGTTGTGAGAGCCGCGAGGTTCTCACGCACGATGCGGCCGTCGATGCCTCCCGGACCGTGTCAATTGGCGCTGAAGTCGAGTTGTTTGCCGACCGCGAGCCCGAGCGGGTTTCTCAGGAACCGCTCCCGGCAGGCGTCGCACAGATCGAAGCGAAACGCCCGCCGCCCCCCGTCGTCGATGTCGACGTCGCCGGAGTCGGCCGCCAACTCGAGCAACGATTGCACTGCCCCGAGATGATCGAGATCGTGGTCAGTTTCGGCCTGCGCCGTCGGCCCACACGGGTCATCGGCGGCGGGAAACACCTCGATTCGCACCACGTGATGGATGTCGGCTTGCGGGTGGATCGGTCGTCTGCACGCGTCGCAGGAATAGTGGACCATGACGATTCCCTGGCGGTTGAAGATCCCTGGGAGATTCGCTGGATCGGCAACGCGAACGAACCGCTTCGCCGACGGGAGCGGAGCCGGGTGACGGTCCCGACGTCGAAAACACAAAGTCTGCCCGTGAGTCATGGGGAAGGCAAGCCTCAGGGGGCTCCGCGCTTGTGGCAGCGATCACGACGTCAGACTACACTCCTCCTCGGAGGGACCCGTGCGATGCCGCTCAGGTTGGTTCCTGCCTTTTCCGGGGCCATGTCGGTCGTCCGTCGGAAATCATGTCGGCATCACGGAGAGGCGGCCGGCGAGCCGAGGTTGCCGGCGCGATCGGAATCGTGAAAGGAGTCGCGGCTGACCGTTGCGCGCGTGGCGCACGTGTCGCGGCGATCGGGGTGGTGCCATGAACGCGAGCGCCGCGGCCGGTGGATCGGCACGGACGATCCCGGGGATGCTGCACAGCCCACTGGGCCTCAGCGTCCTCGTGCTCAACCGGTCGTTCGTCGCCGTTCACGTCACCAACGTCCGCCGCGCGGTGACGCTGCTGTTCCGACGCCTGGCGGAAGTCGTCCACATCGAGGAGGGGCAGTTCGCTGCTCACTCGCTCGAATCATGGCGCGAACTGTCGGCGATGCAGGCAGCATTGCGGACGGCCGACCAGGATTGGATCCAGGCAGTGGGCTACGAGCTCCAGGCCCCGCGGGTGATCCGCCTGGTGTCGTGCGACCGCGGACCCCGGCCCGGCATCCGCTTCAACCGCCGCAACGTGTTCGCCCGCGATGGGAACCAGTGCCAGTACTGCGGTCGGTCGTTCCCCACCAGCGAACTGTCGCTCGATCATGTCGTGCCCCGCAGCCGGGGCGGCATCACCAGCTGGGAGAACATCGTTTGCGCGTGCGTCGCATGCAACGTGCACAAAGGGGGCCGGACTCCCCACGAGGCGCGGATGCAACTCGTCCGGCAACCCGTCAAGCCGAAGCGCAGCCCGCTGTTGTCACTGAAGCTCGGAAACCCCAAGTACGCCAGTTGGAAGAGCTTCGTCGACAGCGCCTACTGGCTTGTCGACCTGCGGTAGCCGGCTTGTCGACCTGCGGTAGCCGGCTTGTCGACCTGCGGTAGCCGGCTTGTCGACCTGCGGTGGAAAACGTGCCGACGCCTGCTCCCGGTGGATCGTTTGTGTTCAACCATTCCGAGCCGATACCGTCAGCAGAGCGGTTCTTTCTTCTCCGTGATCACCGGGGACTGCGGCGCGAGTTCGGCGTTGAGCGGCTTGAAATCCTTCCACTCAGCCGGAAGGTTGTCCTCGTGGAAAATCGCCTCCACGGGGCACTCCGGTACGCATGCCTCGCAGTCGATGCACTCGTCGGGGTGGATGTAGACCATCTTCTCCCCCTCGTAGAAGCACTCGACCGGGCAGACCACCACGCAATCGGTGTACTTGCAGGCGAAACAGGGCTCGGCGACGACGTGGGTCATGTCCGCGACACTCCGGGCGAGAAAGGCAAAATTCGTTGAATGCGCGGAATCGTAGGTGGGGACTCCCCGCATGTCAACGATTCCAGCCATCGGCTTTTTCGCCCCGTTTCCGTGAGTCGGCTACCGCGCCGTCCGGCGACGAGCGGCGTCTGGGGATCACGGCGAAGTCCCGCTGACTGCTGATCTCGGCTGCAAGCCGCGGAGGCGCACCACCGGTGGGCGGGCTGCACGGTGGCGGAACGCATTGCTACGATTCAATCGGGTTGGCGCACGTACCGGAGCGGTCGGCCAGGGGCGACCGCGGGAGGCCCCATGGATGGAGCAGGCAAGCGCGCGGTTCGGCCGCACGGGGTACCCCGAGGGGAGGCAGTTCCTCCGACCGACGCCGATCTCGTCGCCGCCTGCATCGCCGGCGCCCCCGGAGCCTGGGATGCGTTCGTCGACCGGTTCGGAGGGCTGTTGTTCCACGTCGCCGACCGGACCGCCCGGCAGCGCGGGACGACGCTCGGCGCGGCAGATCGTGACGACGCCGTCGCCGCGGTGCTCCTCGAATTGCTCCGCGGTGACGCCGCCGCACTGCGGGCGTTCGCCGGGCGTTCGAGCCTCGCCACCTACCTCACGGTGATCACCCGGCGGGTGACCATCCGCCATCTGCTGGCCGCCGCCGCCGGCGGCCAGCCCGCCGGTTCCGATCCGTCCCACGATCCGCGCCCCGCCGTCCGCGACCGGGACGAGGTCGAAGCGCTCCTCGGCAGTCTCGACGAGGACGAGGCCCGGCTCGTCCGTCTCCACCATCTCGAAGGGCGCAGCTACGGCGAGATCAGTCGCGCCACCGGGTTGCCGCTCGGCTCGATCGGCCCGGCGCTGTCGAAGGCCCGCGACAAGATGCGTGCCGCCGCCCAACGGTGAGCGACCTCCCCCGCCCCCGTCAGTCGGCCCCGAGCAGGTAGCGCTCGACGAACGCCACCGTCGCCCAGAACTGGAAATCAGCGTTGGCCTTCTTGCGGAATCCGTGCCCCTCGTCGCCGGCGACGAGGTACCACAGCGGCGTGCCGTTGCCACGGACCTGGGCCACGATCTGGTCGGCCTCGCTGAGCGGCACGCGCGGATCGTTGGCGCCCTGGACGACGAACAGCGGGCGTTTGATCCGGCCGGCGTTGGCCAACGGCGCGATCCGCTCGAAGAACGCCGCCATCTCGGGATCACGCTCGTCGCCGTACTCGACGCGCCGCAGGTCGCGCCGGTAGCTCTCGGTGTTTTTGAGGAACGTCCCGAAGTGGGAGATGCCGACGATGTCGAGGCTGCAGCGGATCCGCGCCGCTTCCTCGACGGACACGGCGAGCGTCATGAAGCCACCGTAACTCCCCCCCATCACCATCACCCGGCCGGCGTCGAGGTCGGGCCGGCCGGCGATCCAGTCGAGCAGCGCGGAGATGTCGCGGACGCTCGCCATCCGCTCCCGGCCGTTGTCGAGCTTGAGGAACGTCTTCCCGAAACCGCTCGAGCCACGGACGTTGGGATACACCAGCGCGACCCCGAGCTCGTCGAGGAGAAAGTTGTTGCGGCCGAGGAACACCGGCCGCGACTGCCCCTCCGGCCCCCCGTGGATCACGATCACGACCGGCCGCGGCCCGGCGAACCGCGCCGGCGGCCGGTAGAGGAAGCCGCTGATCTCGCGCCCGTCGAACGATGGCCAGCGGACCGCCTCCGCCTCGGGCAGGGCGGTGGCGACCATCCCGCCGGTCTCGCTCTCGGTCCAGCGGCTCACGGTCCCGGCGACGACGTCCACCGACCAGGCATCGGCCGGGCTCCGCGCCGACTCGACGGTAACGGCGAACTCGCCGCCGGCCGGGCGCCACGTCCCGAGGCGGATCACCCCCGGCGGCAGGCCGTCGATCGACCGGTGTCGGCCGGAGGCCGCATCCCAGAGCCGGAGCCGGCCGGCTCCCGCCTCGTTGACGACGAACGCGACCGCGGCACCGTCGGGCGACGGTTCGAACTCCTCGACGTCCCAGGGAATGTCGTCGACCAGCGTGCGCTGCGCGCCGTCGGCACGGTCGATGCGGACGAGGCGGAGGAACTCGCCGTCGCGGTCCGACGTCGTCAGCACTCCCGTCCCGTCGGCGGTGAACCGGGCCCGTCCATGGGCCACGTCGCCGGCATCGGGCGTGAGCCGGAGGCGCGTGCCGGTGGCGAGGTCGAGGAGGTGGAGATGGGAGCGGTTGATGGACAGGTATTCGCGGAGCAGCAGCGCGCCGTCGTCGGGCGCCCAATCCTCCACCGACCACCCGCCCCCGGGAAGTTCGGCCACGAGCCTATCGCTCGTGCGGTCGCCCGGGTCCATCACCCAGACGTCGCGGTCGGCGCCGTTGCGGCGCGTCGAGGCGTAGGCGAAGCGCTCCCCCGAGCGGCTCCAGACGACGCCGCCGTTCTGCGATCGACCGCCGTCGGTGAGCAGCTCGACGGCACCGGTGGCGAGGTCGAGCCGCTCCAACTGCGTGAACTCGTTACCGCCGGTGTCGCGGGTGAAGACGACGAACCGCCCGCCGCGCGGATCGTAGGTCGCGGCCGCCACCGGCTCGGTGCCGAAGGTGAGCTGCGTCCGCGCCGCACCGGGGGCGTTGACGCGGTGGACCTGCGCCGTGTCGGCGAAGCGCGTCGTGACGAGCATCCGCCGCTCGGTCGGATGCCAATCCTGGAACGCCGCCGTCCGGAACTCGGTGAACCGTCGGGCCCGCGCCGAAATGCGCCGCGGGAGCGGCGGCAGCCCCTCGACGCGGATCGCCTCGGGGGGCGTGATGGTCGGCTCGTCGGCCACGGCCAGCGGCGCGGCGAGCGTGAGGCAGACGAGGGCAGCACGGGCGGCGGGATGGAGCGGACGCACGGGAGCACCTCGGCACGGCTCGGGGCGGCGGAGGCCGGCAGGCGCACGCCACCGGCCCCGAGAGCGTGGCATGCCGACGCCCCGGCGGGAAGGGTGGGGCGGTCAGCGGCCCGGTGGCGGGGCGATGACGACGCCGGGATCGGAGAGATCGACCGGCTGGTACCCGGAGTAGGCGGGCATCTGCCACAGTTGCCCGGGATCGGCGACCGGCAGGTTGGTGGTCACGCTCGACAGCTCGAGCTGGAAGTCGAGCTGCGAAGTCGGCCACGAAACCTCGACCAGATGGGGCAGCGCCGCCCCCGAGGCGGGATCGACCCGGTGCCGGGAGGTGCGGACGCTGGCCAGCCGCTCCCCCTTGGCCGTGAACAGGTGCTGCTCGACGACCAGACCGGTGGTGCCGTCGACGATCGTCGACTTGAGCCGCTCGCCATCGGCTCCGGCGATCCGGGTCCGGACCTCGAGGCGGCCGTCGGCGAGCGCCACCGGCCCCTCGTGGCGGTCCTCGGGGCGGAACGTGACCAGCCCCAACAGCTCCGGCATCCACTCCGCCTCGAGGGGCACGAGGGTCCGGGCCGCCGATCGCTCGAACGCGTCGTGCCGGCAGAACAGCATCACCGGCGGCTCGTGGCGACGGATCCACAGCCAGAACAGGTCGTCGTTGCTGCCGAGATCGAGCTCGCCGCCGGTGACGGCGGTCTGGGCGCGGAGCCGGAAGCGGCGCGGCGGTTCGCAGGCGACCTGCGCCGAGAGCCGCGGCACCCCGGGCACCGAAAGCACCGCTTGCGGGACCATCAGGCTGCGGACGCGCTGGGTGTTGTCGTGGACGGTGGCCATCACCTGCTCGAGCGAGGGCTGCGGGGGCAGCATCCGCGGCAGCGGCATCGTGCCGACCTGATACCCGCGGATCACCTGCGGGCAGGAGGCGCCGGTCGAGGCGACGGCCGCGACCACGAGAAGCAGGGCGGCGACCCGAGACGGCGACGGCCGGCGATCGATGATGGTCACGCGGCGGCCTCCGTCGGCCAGAGCAGGGCGGCCAGCCGCGCCTCGAGCTCGTGGTCGCCGAGCCGGTCGGCGGGTACGGCGACGACACGGTAGGTCGTGTCGCGGCGCCGGCAGGCGAACTCGGCGACGCCGCGCTCCGCAGCCGCCGGCGCGTCGACGCAGCGGAGCACGCGGCGCCGCACCAGCGCCAGCGCCAGGAGGTAACGGAGGGGAGCGTCGTCGTCGCGCGATTCGAGCCCTTCGAGGAGGTCGAGGAGGACGTCGACGGGAGCCACCGGGTCGCGCGTTGGCGCCGGGGAATGGACGCCGCGCCACCACGCCAGGCAGTTCGGCGGGGGCCCGGTCCAGGCGTCGGCTGCGGTGTCGACGCGCTTCAGCGCCGCGCCGTCGCGGACCAGTGCCGAGTAGACGCCCTCACCGGCCACGAACGGCCGGCCGGTCTGCGCGCAGGCGCCGTGGGGGCGTTCGATGCGGATGTCCATGCGCGCCGATCCTGCCGGAGGGGGTGGAGGATATACGCCGCGCGGCGCACCCGGCACAAGTCACGTCGACCGGCTCGCACCGGTCAATCCGGGCAGCCTGGGCAGGATCGGTCAGTGGCCCGGTCGGCGAGGAGGATGTCGGCCACCTCGGCGAGGCCGCCGTCGTCGCTCGAGGCGACGACACGGTCCGCCACCGCGCGGACCGCCTCGGGGGCGGTGCCCATCGCGATCCCGAGGCCGGCACTGCGGATCATCGGCAGGTCGTTGACGTCGTCGCCGACGGCGCAGACCGCCGCCGGTTCGATCCCGAGGTCGGAGGCGATCCGCAGCGTCCCACTCCACTTCGTCACCGCTGCCGGCGCGAACTCGCACATCCAGTCGCGGTACCGTGGGCTGCGGATCACGTGCAGGGAAAGCTGGCCGGGGCAGGCGGCGGAAAGATCGGCCTCGAGCGCGAGCATGGCGTCGTGGGCGCCCATCGCGAAGCCGGCGAAGGCATCGGCCGGTGGCGTGGCGACCAGGTCGCCCTGTTCGCGCCCCAGGTGGCGATTGCGCACGAGATAGGAGTCGATCCCGGTGGGATCGCGGGCATCGGCGGGGGGCAGACGCCGGCAGAGGAAGTCGTGGCCGGCGGCGTAGCTGTCGGTGTAGACGACCGGTTCGAGCCCACGGCCGGCGACCCGCGCGAGCACCCGCTCGAGGACGCCGCGGCCGAACCGGGCGGCGAACAGCGTGGCATGGTCGGCCGGTCGCTTGACGAGCCCCCCGGACGCCGTCACCAGCGGCAGGTCGATCCCCAGTCCGGTCGCCACCGGGAGGACGTCGCGGTACCGGCGCCCCGTGGCGATCGCGACGGCGATCCCGGCGGCCCGGATCCGGCCGACCGCGTCCCGGGCAGCGGCGGGCACCTCGTGGTTGCTGTCGGTGAGCGTGCCGTCGACGTCAAGGACGAGGAGGCGGATCGGGCGCGGCGGGACCGGAGCTTTGGACACGGGCGACGAGGGTCCGGCGGGGATCATGATCGGGTATCGTACTGGACGATGGCTCCGCCCCCCTCCTTCACCGCCGTCGCCCGCGAAGGCGACATTCCCGTCGGCGAGGGCCGCTGCTACGAGGTCGCGGGCCGCCTCGTGGCGGTGTTCTTCGACGGCGCCGCCTACTCGGCGATCGACGACCTGTGCCCCCACATGGGTGCGTCGCTGTCGTCGGGGCCATGCCGCGACGGCGTTGTCACCTGCCCGTGGCATGCCTGGCGGTTCCGCCTCGACGACGGCGCCTGGTGCGACGATCCGCGTCTCCGTGCCGACGTGTTCCCGGTGCGCGTGGTCGACGGCGCCATCGAGGTCGCTGTCGTGCCGCGCGACGGGCCGGCCGCCGACGCGACGTGAAGCGGTGCGTCTGGCGCCGCGGCCGCCGGTCAGTCGCGCACCACCTCCACGAGCACCCGTTCGCCGGGGACGAGGACTCGCGGCTCGGCTGACGTCTCGGCGGCGACGCGCCGTGCCCAGGCGGCGGTGTCCTGGGTGATCGGCGGCCAGGTGCCGTGGTGGCTGGGGAGGACGATCCGCGGCGCGAGCAGCCGCACCGCCTCGATCGAATCCGCCGGCCCCATCGTGAACACGTCGCCGATCGGGAGGATGGCGACGTCGAGCCCCCCTTTCACGGCCGCCCCGATCCGGGCCATGTCGGAAAACAGCGCCGTGTCGCCGGCGAGGTAGACGCTCACCCCCGCCACCTCGAGCACCCATCCGGAGGGACTGCCGCCGTAGCTGCCGTCGGGGAGGCTCGACGAGTGCCAGGCGAGCTCCATCTTCGCCGTGCCTCCCGGCACCGCCGCGCGGCCGCCGAGATTCATCGGCTGGACCGCCGTCACCCCCTGCTTGCCGAGCCACTGGGCGATCTCCCAGTTGCACACCACCGTGGCCCCGGTCCGCTTGGCGATCGGTACCAGGTCGGCGACGTGGTCGAAGTGGCCGTGGGTGACGAGGATCGCCTGGCAGTCGATTGCGGCCGCGGCGACGCTCGCCGTCGGGCACTCGTCGAGAAACGGATCGACGAGGATCACACCGGCCCCGGTGTCGATCAACCAGGTGGCGTGTCCCGTCCAGGTCAGCGTGATGGACATCCGGGCCTCCGGGGTTGGCAGTCCAGGACTCGAGCCGCCGGGACTATAGCCGCCTGGCCGCCCCTCCGCACCGCTCGCCGCGGGAGCCGTCCGCTCCCGTCAACCGGCGCTCGACGGCCGTGGTCAGGATCAGCAGCGCCACGAGCTGGCCGAGCGAGTGCTCGTCGACCCGCGGCAGGCGTACGACGACGCTTCGACCGGGCGCTGCCGGCGGCGGCACCGCCACGGCCGGGCGTGGGGGGGCGCCGGCCACCGGAGTACGGCGCGGCCTTCCCCCGCGCACGAGGATCCGGACGGCGGCGCCCGACGGATCGCCATGGGTGACCAGGGCCGCAGGCACGCCGGCGGTGTGCAGCAGGTGGCCGTACCACTCGGCGAGCGGCCCGAGGGCCGACGCGTCGACGCCGATGCTCCGGGGCGATGCCGGTCCAGCCAGCGCCCGCACGAGCATCGCCACCGGGCTCGTGGCCGTTTCGCCACGGCACAGGGCGACGAGCGCCACCGCCCCGACGAGGAGCCGGACGACGTCGATTCCCGCCAGCGCGCCGGCGAGCAGCCCGGCCGGCGCCAGCGGCGCCCCAGCGCCGGCCGCCGCTCCGCCATCGGCGCCGTCGGCGACCCAGGTCACCCGGTGCTCGACGGCCGGGCCGAGGACTGCGACCGCATCGCGCAGCGCCGCGTCCCCCCCCCGGCCGATCACCACCAGCGCCGCGCGGTCGAGGAGGTCGCGACCGCCACCCGCCGGCGTGGCGGGGCCGCCGAGGAGGTCGACGAGTCCCGCGAGCGCGTCGGGGTCGGGCGCCGGATCGGCCGGGAGGAACGCGAGGCGGGGCCGCCCGCCGCGCTCGCCGCGGCCGAGATGGTCGTGCCAGGGATGGGCGCAGGCCGCGAGCACCAGCCGCAGACCCGCCAGATCGACCGCCGGTCCGATGACGACGATCCGGTCGGCGGCGGCGGCGACCTCGCGCGCCGCGCCGAGCAGCGCGAACAGCCGGCTGTCGCGGCGCGTCGCCGTCGAGCGCGTGATCCCGTAGTCGGCCAGGAGCGTGTCGACCGCCAGCAGCGCCCGCGTCGCTGGGTCGTCGGGCGCATCCACGACCGCGGCGAGCGCGGCGGCGATCCGCTCGGCATGCCCGGCCTCCGCCGCCGCGGCGGGCGACACCCCCTCGATCTCGAGCGGCTCCTCGGGAGGTCGGGGACGGAGCACGCTCATGGAACTGAACCCGTGGACCGGTGGCGACGGCGCCACTATGCCACTGCCGCCCCGCGCCGGCGAGCCGGACGCGGCCCGGGTGCAGATCGGGAGGGCCGCGCCGCTGCTCCGCGCGCTGGGCTTGATCCGCCGCCGCCGATCTCCGGAAACTGCGGTGCCGTCCGCGATCGACCGTTTCCCCCTCCGCCCCCGGGAGTCGCCCCGTGATCGAGCAACAGCTGCTGCGCGAGTTGGCCGAGAAGAACACCACCAAGATCGTGCTGCTGGTCGCCGACGGTCTCGGTGGCCTGCCGCTCGAGCCGGGCGGCCGGACGGAGCTCGAGACCGCCGCCACGCCCAACCTCGATCGGCTCGCGGCGCGGGGCACGAGCGGTTCGAGCGTCCCGGTCCTGCCCGGCATCACCCCCGGCTCCGGGCCCGGCCACCTCGGCCTGTTCGGCTACGACCCGCTCGAGTACCGGATCGGGCGCGGCGCGCTCGAGGCGACGGGCATCGGCTTCGAACTCGGCCCCGCCGACGTCGCCGTCCGCGGCAACTTCTGCACGCTCGACGCGGCCGGGCGGATCACCGATCGCCGCGCCGGCCGGATCCCGTCGGCGGAGAGTTTCGCCGTCGTCGACAAGCTCCAGGCAGTGCGGATCGACGGTGTCGAGACGTTCGTCAAGCCGGTCAAGGAACACCGCTTCGTCGTCGTGTTCCGCGGTCCGGGGCTCGATGGCGGTGTCGCCGACACCGATCCGCAGGCCGTCGGCGTCGAGCCGCTGGCACCGGCGGCGGCCACCCCGGCGGCGGAGCGGACGGCGCGGGTGGCCGCGGAGTTCGTCCGCCAGGCGCGGGCCCTGCTGGCGGGCGAACCGAAGGCCAATGGACTGGTGCTCCGCGGGTTCGCCGGCCGGCCGGCACTGCCGTCGTTTCTCGAGCTGTACGGCCTCCGCGCCGCGGCGATTGCCGTCTACCCGATGTACAAGGGGCTGGCGCGGCTGGCGGGGATGACGCTCGTCGGCGAGGCGACGACGCTCGACGAGCAGCTCGACGCCCTGGCCGGCTGCTGGAACGACCACGACTTCTTCTTCCTCCATTACAAGTACACCGACTCGACCGGCGAGGATGGCGCGTTTGCCGAGAAGGTGCGGCGGATCGAGGATCTCGACGCCGCGATCCCGCGGATCGAATCGCTGCGTCCCGACGTCCTCGTCGTCACCGGCGATCATTCCACCCCGAGCCGGCTGCGGAGCCATTCCTGGCACCCGGTGCCGACGCTCCTGGCGGCCGACACCTGCCGTCCCGACGGGTTGACGAAGTTCGCCGAGCGGGAATGCCTCCGCGGCGGCCTCGGCCAGTTCCCCGCCAAGCATCTGATGCTGTTGGCGATGGCCCACGCCGGCCGTCTCGGCAAGTTCGGGGCATGAGGCGGCGCGGTCGGGTATAAGTCGGTGGGTGGCCGGCTCGGCCCTCCACCCAACGGCACGGCAGCTCCCCATGGCGCGACTCGACGACGAGGACCTGTTCCAGAGCTCGACGATGACCTTCGGCGAGCACCTGGAGGAGCTCCGGGGGTGCCTCGTCCGCGCCAGCCTCGGCCTCGCCGCGGCGGTGGCCCTCGGGTTTTTCGTCGCCCAACCGGTCGTCCATCTCGTCGAGCAACCGCTCAAGCGGGCCCTCGGCAAGTACTACACCACCCAGTCGCTGCGGACCTTCGATCGCTGGCAGCCGCGAGCGCCCGGCAACGCTCCCCTCCCCTACTCCCGCGAGGAGATCGTCGAGGCAGTCGAGCGGCTCGGCCTGTCGTTCGACCTCCGTGAGGTCCACCCCGACCGGCTCGCCGCGGCGCTCGGCACTCCCCCGCGGCCGCCGACCGGGGAGGAAGCCGCCGCGCCGGGGTTTCGTGCCGACGCGCTGGTGCCGATGCTCCTCTGGCAGCCGCTGGCCCGCGACCCGCGCGTGAGCATCACGACGCTCAGCGCCCAGGAGGCGTTCGGGATCTACATCAAGGCGGCGCTGCTGGTGGGCATCGTGTTGGCCAGCCCGTGGATCTTCTACCAGCTGTGGTCGTTCGTCGCCGCGGGCCTGTACCCGCACGAGAAGCGGCTCATCCATCTGTTCCTGCCTGTCAGCACGGGGTTGTTCCTCGCCGGGGTGTCGCTGGCGTTCTTCTTCGTGTTCGACTTCGTCCTCGACTACCTCCTGCAGTTCAACGCCTGGCTCGGGCTCGATCCGGATCCGCGGATCAGCGAGTGGATGAGCTTCGTGCTCATCCTTCCGATCGGCTTCGGGATCGGGTTCCAACTCCCGCTGGTGATGTTCTTCCTGGAACGGATCGGGATCGTCGACGTCGCCGCGTACGTCGCCCAGTGGCGACTGGCAGTGGTGGTGATCTTCGTCGTCTCGGCGATCCTCACCCCGGCCGACCCATACAGCCTGCTGTTCCTCGCCATCCCGCTGTGCCTGCTGTACTTCGGCGGCGTCCTCCTCTGCCGGGCGTTTCCCCGGGGAGACGGCGGCGAGCCGGTCAGCGACTGACGAACGCGAGCCAGTAGAACACGCTGCCGGTGACCGCCGTGAGCACCAGATCGACCGTCGCCAAGCGGGCGAACCGGCGGTGGCGCGGCCCGTGGGTCCCCGGAGATGGCGGCACGGGAAACCTGCGCAGCGCCTCGACGACCACCCACACGAGCAACCCGAGCGTCGAGACGGCGAACACGAGATGAACGGCCAGCGCCGCGAGCACCCCGCCCGGCCAGTGGGGGCTCGGCCGGGCGCGCGGCTTCCAGTCGCTCACCAGGCGAATGTCAATCTCGAACACGACGATCGCCGCGACCAGCACGCCGAAGATCGCCAACTGCATCCGCTTGTGGGCGGCATACCGTCCGCCCCGGACAAGCTGCACGCTCCAGGCCAGCAACGGCAGGATCGCCAGCAGGCCGACGAGGACGACATCCATCCCCAGCGAGGCCCGGGTGCCGAGGAACCCATCGATCCCGGGAAACGGCAGGGCAGCCGGCGGGGGAGGTGGCACGCGGGAGATTCCGGGAGGCGGTTCCGAGCGAGAGTGTAGCAGCCGCGGCAGACGGGCCCGGCGCCCGATTGGTTGGTACGATCCGCCGTCGACGAACGGGCCGAGTGGCGAAACTGGCAGACGCACGGGACTTAAAATCCCGTGGAGAGTGATCTCCGTGCGGGTTCGATCCCCGCCTCGGCCAATCCCCGGGTCGCCGTCGGCCGCATCCGGCTGCCGATCACTTTGTCCGCGGGCTGACGGGAACGCGGGTGGCCCCGGGGAACGCGGTTCGCCTTGATCCCCTGGCGCCGGACCGCTATTTCCCACCCCCCGCCTGGCGCGCTCGCGCGGGCGGATACCGGACGCTCCCATGCCACCCGACCCGCGCTCCCGCATCCTCCGTGCACGCCCCGCCGCCGCCCCGCCGGCAACCCGTTGGCACGAGGCCGCGGTCGTCTGGCTGCCATGGCTGGCAGCACCGCTGTTTTTCGCTCTCCCGATCGGCGGCTGTGGGGTCGGCGAGCGGCTGCGCCGCGCCGCGGCACGGCCGATGCCCACCGCTCCAGCGGCCGGCGCGGGCGTGACGCTCGTGACCTTCGATCGCCCGTGAGCCGACCGCGCCGTCGGCCCCGACGGCGCGGCAGTGGCATCACGGACCGGATGGGACTACCGTGGCGGAGCATCGTCCGTCCCTCCCGGAGCGCGCTTGATGTCACTCCGCTCACGGATCGCCCTGATCGCCGGCCTGCTCCTGTTGGCGTCGATCGTCGTCACCAGCCTGTTGCAGACCTGGGCCGCGCGCCGGGCCGTCCTCGACGAAGTCCGCAGCGGTGGCGACCGTCTCGCCGAGGTGCTCGCCCGGTCCGCGGCGCTCGCCGCCGACGTGCCGCGAGCCGTCGAAGCGGAGATCGGCGAACAGATGCTCACCGAGTCCCGGCTGCTGGCCGAAGTGGTGGCGCTGGGGGTCAAGGCCGGGCTCGCCCCCGGCGAGATCACCGCCCGGCTCCGCGGCATCGCCGCGCAGGGAAACGTCGAGTTTCTCGCCACCGACGAGCACGGCACCGTGATCATCGACACCGACGACAAGGGGGAAGGCTGGACCTTTTCCCCGGACCCGACGGTGCAACCTCAGGCCCACGTCTTCCACCGGCTGCTCGACGGGGGGATCCCGGGGCTGGTGCAGGAATCGCGGCAGCGCGAGATCGACGACAAGATCTTCAAATACGCCGGTGTCGGCGGCGTCGACGGCCCACGGATCATCCAGGTCGGTATCGAGGCGACGTTCTTCGACCGCATCGACCGCAACCTCGGCCTGCGGCGCTTGGTCCACGACCTCGTCGCCGGCGACGTCGTCGAGGTGCGGATCCTCGACGAGCGCCAGATGCCGCTCGTTTCCCGGCGCGTCGACACCGGGGGCATCGTCACCGACGCCGACCGCCCTGTCGACGCCGCCGACTCGGCGCTGATCGCCGCCGGCGCGGCGGCCGGTCGCCCGGAGGGGCGCTTCGACGACGACGGGTTTGTCGTGGCAGCACCCGTCCGCCGCAACGACGGTGCGACCGCGGGGGCGGTCCTGGTGCGGATCGCCACCCGTGCCAGCCGCGAATCGCTCGCCTGGCAGGCGGTCGCGGCGCTGGCCAGCGGCCTGCTCGTCGGGCTGCCGGGCGTGCTCGGCGGCCTGTGGCTGGCGCGGTCGATCGCCGAACCGGTGCGGCGCTCGATGATGGCCGCCGAATCGATCGCCGCCGGCGAT
This sequence comes from Planctomycetota bacterium, assembly GCA_016872555.1. Taxonomy (NCBI): domain Bacteria; kingdom Pseudomonadati; phylum Planctomycetota; species Planctomycetota bacterium. The sequence goes on along the minus strand of VGZO01000012.1, from coordinate 34,633 downwards.
CTCACGCTGCCGGTGCCGGAGGGGGGCGACGACGAGGTCGGGCGGTTGCTGGCGGCCTTCGGCGAGATGTCGGACTCGCTCCGCGGCCTCGTCGGCCGGATCCAGGACGCCGGACTGCGGCTGTCGTCGACCGAATCGGACGCCGCGATCGCCCTGGCGCGCCAGGAGCGCTCGATCCACGGCTTCCGTGGATCCGCGGCCGACATCTCGGCGGCGGTCACCGAAATCGCGACCACGGGGGAGCAGCTCCTCAGCACGACCAGCGCCGTCACCGACGTCGCCCGCGAAGCGGCGCGAGTGGCCGACCTGGGGCGCGACGGACTGCTCGGGATGTCGACCTCGATGCAGCACCTCGACGAGGCGATGAACGCCTTCACCCGGAAGCTGGCGACGATCAGCCAGCGGGCCGCGGGCATCACCACCGTCGTCACGACGATCGCCAAGGTCGCCGATCAGACCAATCTCCTCAGCGTCAACGCGACGATCGAAGCCGAGAAGGCCGGCGAAGCGGGGCGCGGGTTCCGGATCGTGGCCCAGGAGATCCGCCGGCTCGCCGACCAGACGGCGCTGGCCACGAAGGACATCGAGCGGATGGTCCGCGACATGCAGGCGGCCGTCGCCAGCGGCACGATGGAAATGGACCGCTTCCGCAACGAGGTCAGCGCCCGGATCACCGAGGTCTCGCAGGTCAGCGAGCAACTCGGGCAGATCATCGAGCCGGTGAAGTCGGTGACCCAGTCGCTCGACACCGTTCACGACGGCATGCGGACGCAGGCCCAGGGAGTTCGCCAGATCCGCGACGCGATGGAAAAACTGCGCGTCGGGGCGGAGGACTCGGCGGCGTCCACCGAGGTCTTCGCCCGATCGCTCGGCGAATTACGGCGGTCGATCGGGGAGATAAACGCCGAGGCATCGCGGTTCCTGATCCGCAAGGCCGACGTGGCCTCGGTTCCGGCGATCGCCGTCGGGAAACCGGGTGGCGTGGCCTCCTGACGAGGCTTCACGGGACCCCGCGCCGGCTCAGCGCCGGCTCGATTCATCCGACCGCGCCGCCTGACGGGCGGCGAGAAAGCGCCGCAATCCCATCACCACTCGCGAGGGGGACTGGGAACCCGACTGGCTGAACAGCGGGGTCTGGCCGTCATCCGTGACGATCACCTCGACCGCCTCGGGGGGGAGTTCGACGCCGCCGAGAAGGTTTTCCATCGACTGGGCCGCTTCCGTCGCCCCACCCGCTTCGGACGTGACGCTGGCGACGACGAAGTGGTTGCTCGCGAGGGCCTCGAACTCGGGGTCGTTGATCAGCGACGCGGTGCTCGTGCGGGCGGCCGAATCACCGGCCCGCGAGACGACCAGGAGAATCGGCCGTTTCGCCCCCCGCGCCCGGACGACCGCCTCGTCGAGCGACTTGCAGACGCCGCTGGAGTCGGTGTGGGCGGCGAAGTGAGCGACCCAATCGGTTGCCGGCTGGCTGGTGTAGCCCACCTGGGACGTGATCTTTTCGCCATCCGGGGCGAGCAGGACGACGCTCGGGAAGGTGTTGACGCCATAACGCTTGCAGAGGAGCGAGCGTTCCCGACGGACGGCCTGGGAAATGCCGGCTTGCGGCAGATCGATCGAGAGCAGGACCACCCGCCCCTCGGCCCAGGCCCGGAACGTCTCGCTGCGGAGGACTTTTTCCTCGAGCGTCGTGCAGTGGGGGCACCAGTCGCTGCCAGTGAACACCGTCAGGACGGGCTTGCCGGTCCGGTCGGCGACCGCCATGGCGTCTTCATACCGGGTGAACCAGCCTTCGGCAGCCTGGATGACCGCCAGGGGGGAGAGGGCGGCGAAGAGCGCCACCGGAAAAATCCGTCGGCGGCCGGCTGGCAAGACGTCGATCCGGGCAGACGCGTACATCGGGCGATCCTCCTTGACCCCGCTTCCCGTTTTTCATCGGGCGAACGCGGTACGATCCACGAGTTCCAACCGGCAAAACCGACAGGGCAGGCTAGACACTCGGCGCCGGCATGTAAATCTTCCCAAAACCCCCAGACATCCCATCCATCCAGGGCTCTCCATCCGGTTGGTTTTTTTTCGACTTACGACTGATCGAACCGTTGGATTCCAGCGGTTTTTCCTTGGCCGGTCTCGCCGTGGGGCGGTGGAAGACAACGCCGCGCCTTTCCGGCGACCACCCTTCCGCACTTCATTCTGCCCGCCGTTGAATGCAGACTCGCGCCCGGTCGATCGACGTCGACCGACACGGAGGACCCGATGACTTCGCGCCCCCCAAGCACGCCTGCACCGATGCGCTGTGGCCGGCATGCGTTCTCCGCCCGCTTGGCCGTCGCCTTGTGGCTCGGCGTGCTCGTCGTCGCTCCCACGGTCGCCATCGCGGCCCCCCCCTGGAAAACGATCGACGTTCCGGCCGCACTCAGGCAGCCCCCGGTGGGGTCCGACGGCTGGATGACACTCCGCTGCGTGGTCCACGTGCCGGAGCAGTGGCGGGGCCGGTCGGTTCGGCTGTTTTTCGAGCCGTTCGACGCGGCTCTCGAATACCGCATCAATGGCCGGTTCGCCGGCCGCAGCGGCAGTTTTCCCCCCGATTACCGCAGCGGCCTGGGCACTGCCGACGAAATCGACTTGACCGCCGACCTGCTCCGCCCGGGTGACAACAACCTGGTCGAGGTGGTCGTCTGCTCCAGGGGGGGCCGCACGGGGTTCAACGTCGCGATTCCCGCCCTGTTGGCCGGCGACGAGGGAATCGGGCTGGGGGGGCCCTGGCAGTACGCCGCCACCGCAGAACCCACCGGAACCATTCCCGACCCTGCAGAACTGTCCGCCTTTGCCACCGTCACCCCGGCCTCCGACCTCAGGGCCCGGCTCCGGCGGCTCGATGACGACGGCCCCCTCCCCAGCCGCGACCAGGCGGGACGGTTTCGCGTGGCGGATGGCCTGCGGGTCGACCCGATCCTCGCCGATCCGCTCATCAGCCAGCCGCTGTCGCTCAAGTGGGATTCCCGCGGCCGGCTCTGGGTCTGCCAGTACATCCAATATCCGGAGCCGGCCGGCCTGACGATGGTCAGCCGCGATGCCTTCCTCCGTTCGGTGTACGACCGGGTCCCGGCCCCCCCACCCCACCATCATCCCGGTCGCGACCGGATCACCGTTCACGAAGACACCGACGGTGACGGGATCCCCGACCACCATCGGGTGTTCGTCGACGGCCTCAGCCTGGCGACGAGCTGCGAGTTCGACCCCGCCGGGGTGTGGGTCCTCAACCCGCCGTACCTGCTCTTCTACCCCGATGCCGACCACGACGACCGCCCCGACGGCGCTCCGGTCGTCCATCTCGAGGGTTTCGGCATCGAGGACAGCCACTCGGTCACCAACAACCTCCGCCGCGGTCCCGACGGTTGGCTGTATGCCGCCCAGGGAAGCACGGTCACCGCCCGGGTTCGCCGTCCCGGCAGCGACGCCCCCCCGGTGGTCTCGACCGGACAGTGCATCTGGCGCTACCACCCCCCCACGGGGCACTACGAGATCTTCGCCGAGGGCGGGGGCAATGCGTTCGGCGTCGAGTTCGACGCCGACGGCCGGCTCCTCTCCGGCCACAATGGCGGCGACACCCGGGGGTTCCACTACATCCAGGGGGGCTACTCACGGAAGGGGTTCGAGAAACACGGCGAGCTCTCCAACCCCTTCGCCTTCGGATTCTTCGAGCCGATCGCCCACCACTCGGCCCCGCGCTTCACCCACGCGTTGGTCGTCGTCGACTCGCCCGCGCTCGGCCCCACCTACGCCGGCGGGCTGTTGGGCGTGGCCCCGCTCCAAGGGCAAGTCGTCCACGCCGCGATCCGCCCCGACCGCTCGTCGCTCGCCACGCAGGACATCGGCATCCCGCTGTCCTGCGGCGATCCTTGGTTCCGTCCGGTCGACATCCAGCTCGGCCCCGACGGCGCCGTCTACGTCGCCGACTTCTACGAGCAGCGGATCGACCACGCCAGCCACTACCAGGGGCGGATCGACCGCGAGCGCGGCCGCGTCTGGCGTGTGGCGGCCCGTGACGATGCCCCCCACGCCCTTCCCGACCTCGCGTCCCTCGCCGACGACGTCCTCGTCGAGCGGCTCGGCGACCCGGTCCGTTGGATCCGCCGCGCCGCGCTCGAGGAATTGGTGGCCCGCGGCGCCGCGGGGCAACGCCCCGAAATCGTCCGTCGGCTCGCGGCCGCTGTCCCTCCATCAACCGGACTCCTCGAACACCTCTGTGCAGCCTGGAGGCTCGCTCCCCCGACCGACGCCGAACGGGCTGCCTGGCTCGGCCACGCCGCCCCCGTGGTGCGCCAGTGGACGATCCGTCTCACCGGCGACGCCGGGAGAGTGTCGCCGGCGACACTCGCCGGGCTGTGCGATCTGGCGACGCGCGAGACCGACGCCGCCGTCCGCAGCCAATTGGCCGCCACCGCCCGCCGGTTGCCGGTGGGCGACTCGCTGCGCGTCGTGCTGGCGATTCTCGCCGCCGACAGTGCCGTCGATGCCGACGACATCCACGTGCCGCTGTCGGTCTGGTGGGCCGTCGAGCGCCTGATCTCCCTCGACCGCGACGCGACGCTCGCCGCACTCGACCACGGCCCCGCGGCGCGGCCACTGTGGGAAACCAGGCTCGGCCGCGGAGTGCTCCAGCAGCGCGTCGCGCGCCGGCTCGCCGCCGGCGCGCGAGGCGACCGGGTGGCGCTGGCCCCGCTGCTCGACGCCGCCTCCGACGGAGACGCCAGGACCCGGCTGCTGGCGGGGATCGACGAGGCCTTCGCGGGGCGCCCCCCCGCCGCCCTCCCCGACGAATTGCTGGCCGCGATCCGCCGCGCCGGTGGCGGCTCTCGCGCCCTGCGGCTGCGCCTCGGCGACGCCGCGACGGTCGCCGAGGCCGTGGCGCGGATCGGCGACGACACCGCACCCGCCACCGAGCGCGCGGCCGACGTCGCGATGCTCGCCGAGACCCGCCCGGCGGCGGCCCGCGCGGCCCTGCTCGATCTGGCCACCGGCAGCGCCGAGCCCGCGCTGCGGGCGACGGCGATCGCGGCCCTCGAGGGATGGGACGATCCCGGGATCGCCGGGCAGCTGCTCGACATCCTGCCCGCGGCGCCGCCGGAGGTGGCGGCAGCCGTGCTCGCGACGCTGGCGTCACGCGCCGGCTGGGCGAACCGGCTCCTCGACACGGTCGAATCGGGGGCGATCGACCGCGCTGCCTTCCCCAAGGCAGCGCTCGACCGCCTCAGGCTCCACCGCGGCGGCGTCGACGCGCGCGCCGCCCGCCTGTTCGGTGCGCCGGGCGACACCGCGCGGATCACCGCGGCGACCACTACCGAGGTCGACCGGCTCGGCGCGATCCTCGCCGCCGGCTCGGGAAGCCCCGTGGAGGGGCGCGACCTGTTCGCCAAGAGCTGCGGCACGTGCCACCGGCTGTTCGGCACGGGGGGCCAGATCGGCCCCGATCTCACCTCCCACGACCGCGGCGATCCACGGGCCTTGCTCGTGCACGTCGTCCAGCCGAGCGCGACGATCCGCGAGGGCTACGAGACGACCGTGATCGTCACCGGCGACGGCCGTGTGCTGTCGGGGTTCGTCGTCGAGGAGGATCCGGGGATCGTCGTCCTCCGCCTCGCCGACGGCCGCACCGAGAGCCTGCCGCGTGAGGTAATCGAGGACCTGCAACGCAGCCCCGAGTCGATCATGCCGACGGGGTTGCTCGCCGACTATTCCCCGCAGCAGGTTCGCGACCTGTTCGCCTACCTCCGCGCCACCCAGCCGGTGCCCGGGCGCTGAGCGCTTCCCGACCGGGCGACCTCACTTCCCGCGCGGCAGCCTGCCACCGGGATCGAGGTGGCGGTCGAGGAATTCGTAGGTCCCCGCACCGTTGATCGCGTGCGGGCCGTCGAACCACTCGATCGCGCAGTCGTCGGCATTCCCGAGCTTCACCCAGAGGCGCCGCGTCTTCGCGTATTCCCACGCCACCCATTCGTCGGGCGCCACACCGTCGTCGTGGCCGCGCTCGACCATGAACGGCCGCGGCCAGATCAGCCACGACAGCTCCGCGTAGTTGGCCAGATGCCCCATGTTCCACTCGAAGATCTCGTACTCGCCGGTGAACACGTAGCTGTAGGGCGCGTGGTCGACCGCGATCTTCCGCACCCATTCGTCGTAGTCGGCCGAGCAGATCGAGAGCCGGTAGCGGGGCTCGAACGGAGGCACGCGCATCGCCGTCTTGCCGCCGTAGGAGAGCCCGTAGAAACCGATCCGCGCCGGATCGACCTCGGGAAGCGTTCCGAGGAAGTCGAGGATCCTCCCGTGCTGCGGAATGATGAACGAGAACAGCGTCAGGCCGAGCGGATTGGACTTGCGCTGCAGCGTGCGGAACCGGTCGCCGCCGCGGTACGGGTTCTGCGGGGCGAACGTCACGTAGCCGCGCCGGGCGAGCTCGGCGGCAAACCCCTTGTAGACCGCATGGGCGTTGCCCGCGCCGGTGATCGTGTCCATCGGTACCCCCTCGAGGCCGTGCTGGCAGACCACCGCCGGCCGGCGCTCGCCCGCCGGGATGCCCTTGGGCACGAGGAGGATCCCCCCGGCGATCACGTCGGGAAAAACGTCGACCGTCACCTCCCAGCCGGTGAACGCCGGGTCGTCGAGCACCTGTCGCGAGCGCACACCGAGCGGCATCGAGGGATCGGCGAGCCGCCCGATCAGCTCGGCACGGATCCGCTCGCGCTGCGGCCCGAGTGCCGCCTCGGCCGCGGCACGGTCCTTCCGCTGCGCCGCGGCGATCACCTCCTGCCAGTCGCGGGCCCGGGCCGCGGCTGACCATTCGAGGAGCCGCTGGGTGTGGCGCGAGATCTCGTCGAGCTGGCGGCGTTGGCGCTGCCGGGCGGCAGCCGCCACCGCGCCGGCGTCGAGCAACGCCGCGGGAGTTGCCAGCGCCGATCCCCCGGCGTCGATCCCCACGCCGGCGAGAAACGCCCGCAGCCCGGCGGGATCACCGGCCGGTCCCGGAGCCACCGGATCACCGACGACGGTGAGGCGACGCTCCGCACCTTGGCGCGCGGCGTAAGCACGCGCCTGGCCGGCCTCGTCGGCGAAATCGCCTGACGGGACCGGCGCGATCGTTCCCGGTGCCGCGCCGCCGCCGCGGCCCGGCGTGGGGGGCACCGGGCCGGCGAACGCGTCGGCGACGGCAGCCTCGATGACCAGCGCCCGCGGCAGCACGAGCGCCGCGGCCTCGGCGTCGGAAGCGGTGGTGAGCAGGCGCCACACGTTGCGATCGATCGGCTCCCGCCAGGTCGTCTCGCGCGGGCCGAACGCCCCGCAGACGAGCGCCGCGTCGATCCGCTCGTCGCACGCCGCCGCCAGCAGCGCGAGCCGTCCCCCCTCCCCCACGCCGCAGACACCGACCGGCGCCGGCTTCCCCGGCGCTGCGGCCGCCTCGATCCGGTCGACGGCGGCGAGGATCTTTTGGATCTCGTAGCCGAGCGGGTGGCGGCCGAGCTCGAACGCGGGGCGATAAGCGTATTCACGATGCGGTTGGTTCGTGAAACGCACGCGCTGGTTCCCGGAGAACTCCGCCGTGCGGTCGAGGATCGCCGGAATGAACACACCGCACCCGGCGGCGACGAGGGCCCTCGGCAACCGGCTCGCCGCACCGGCGGACCCGTCGTCGGCGACGAGCCCGGCGAACGCCTCGGGGGTCCAATCGCAGTCAGGCACCGCGACGACCCAGGCCCGTGGCGGCGCGCCTCCGGGCACGAGGGCGATCCCTTCGGCCTGCACCCCCTCGAGCGCCGGGAACGACACGGCGAGCGCCGTCCACTCGCCGGTCGCGGCGAGTTCGACCCGCGGGCCCGGGGCGTCGTGGAGGAACACCCCCGTGTCGTGCACGCGCTGGTCGACGACGCCGAGGATCGCCCGCAGCCGGGCGCGGGCATCGGCGCGGAAGGCGTCGCGCCCTGCGGCATCGGCGAGCGCCCGCTCCCATGCGGCCCGTCTGGCCCCCTTCTCTGCCACGGTGCGATCGAGGAGAAACCGGTCGATCCCGGCGACCATCACCTCGTCGAGCGGTCCGGGGAGATCGAGCGGCGTGGTGCCGGGCAATGGCGCGCCACGGGCGACACCTGATCCACCACCCACGATCCCCACCAGCAGCGCCAACCACGCCACCGGACGAAACCGCCTCCGACCGATCATGGCATGGCCTCCGGCACCGTGTGGGTCAACCGCGGGCAGCATCGTACTGCCGCGGCTGACCACGCGCTGTCCGTCGCGCCGTGGCCGCCGCCACTGGCGGCGGCCACGGTCGCCCGGAGGTGCGACCGCCGCAGGCCAGGGACACTTCCCGTGTCCCTGGCCTGCGTAAGCCCGCGGGGGCCATGGATGGCGGGCGCGAAAGTCAAAACTGCCAGATCGCGTCACAGCCGCCGTAGAGCTGGCCGTACTCGTTGAAGTTGCGTCCGAAGGGAAGCGGGCCCTTGCCGTGGTCAGGCGAGTACCAGTCGTAGCGCAGCTCCGGCCGCATGATGAAGTTGCGGTTCGGCTTCCAGTTGAGCCCGAAGGTGGCCTGCCAGAAGTTGCCCTGGAATCCGCCGTTCCAGTTGCCCGGACCCTGCGGCACCCCGAACAGGGCGTTGCGGAGCCCCGACACGACACGGTAGCCGTTGTTGTCGCGGAACCACTCGAGCCTGGTGCCGGCCACGAGGGTGTCGCTGATGTTGTAGAACAGGTACTGGTTGATGCCGTACCACTGCGCCAGATTGGCCTGCTGCCCGAGCACCGACGGCACGCCGACGGCGCTGAACTGCCAGCCGTTGTCGTTCTGGAACACGTACGTCACCTTGTCCGACAATTCGTTGACGTAGACCGTGCTGAGGATCGAGCGATTGCCGATCGGCGCGGGTGAGAGCAGCGATGCGGGCTCGTTGCCGCTCGATGTGGTAATCGTCAGCGTCTGGGTCTCGTCGGGATCCTTGAACGACACGCCGCCGAGGAACGCCGCGTTGCTGTTGGCGCCCGGATAGCCCGGGTTGGCGATCCCGACGATGTTGATCGGGTCGCTGTAATTGTCCCAGCCGTTGGTGATACCGGCATAGACCGTCGTCTGGTCGTTGGGCGTCCAGGTGTCGAGGATGCCGGTGTGGGTGAACGGCTCGCCGTACTGCATCGTGTAGGCGTGCGTGTAGAAGAAGTTGCCGATCGCCGGGACGACCTCGTACCCGATGATCGTGTAGAAGTGCCCGAACTTGACGGCGTTGTTGCCGTAGCCGAGCTCACCGTACATCTGCGGCAGGGCGAGGCCGTAATAGCGGTTGCCCCACGACGGCGAGGCCGCGATCGGCTGGTTGAGCAGGTTGGCGTCGAGGCCACGGGCGGTGGTGTAGATGTAGTCGGTGCCGTACAGCAGATCGACGCGCCCACCCCAGTCGAAGCCGCCGTCTTCGAGATCGAGGAGCTTCTCGTTGACGAGGTACAGCTGGTTGACCTGGCCCTGCCAATTGCGGTCGTTGAACGTGATCGGCCCGTTCCAGGGGGCGCCCCAGTTGTTGGCGCCGATCCCGGCGTCGATCCAGCCGTATGTCTTCAGGCCACGGCTCGCGAGCGGCTCGAACTCGAGGTACCGGTTGGGCCCCTCCTCGCCCGCTTCCTGGGCGGCCTCCTGCGGCGGCAGGCCGCGGAGCTCGTAGGCCTCCTCCTGGGGCACGTTGGGGACGACCGGCACGACCCCCTGGCCGGGTGCCACGCCGGCGGCCAGGCCGGCCGAGAGGATGCCCGCCGCGACCAGACGCGGCAGACGGAACACTTGGCATCGCATGGGTAGACAGGCTCCATCCCTGAAGAAGTGAATCCAGGCTCCGCGTCCACTGCGGAACCACGGCAGGACGGCCGTCGGGCCGACCTGCTCGGGCCGTCGCCGAGAACCGGGCCGCCTGGCCCCGGTCCGCCGCCTGTGGCGACTCCCCACTGCAATCGATCGGACGATCACCGGAGGAAAGACCGGCAATCACGGATGCCACGGCAGGGTTTCCCTGACCGGAAGGCGGCGCGCGAACCTGTGCCGGTCACGCCGAGTCAGGCGCGATCAGCGAGCGTCCCTTCGAGCAGCGCCGTCACGAACCGCTCCGGGTCGAACGGTTCGAGGTCGTCGGCCCCCTCCCCCAAACCCACCAGTTTCACAGGGAGCCCGAACTGCTCCGTGACCGGCACGATCACTCCGCCGCGGGCCGACCCGTCGAGCTTGGAGAGGACGATCCCGGTGCAGCCCGCCGCCTCCCGGAACCCCTTGGCCTGCGAGAGTGCGTTCTGCCCGGCGGTGGCGTCGATCACCAGGAGCACCTCGTGCGGCGCGTCAGGGACGAGCTTGGTGACGACGCGGCGGATCTTGGTCAGCTCCTGCATCAGGTGCGACTGCGTCTGGAGCCGGCCGGCAGTGTCGATGATGCAGACATCCGCCGCGCTCTCCAGGGTGCGCGCCACCGCCCGGTGGGCAACGCTCGCCGGATCGCTGCCCGCCGGGCCGCGGACGATTTCGGCGCCGAGCCGCCCGGCCCAGGTCGCGAGCTGCTCGACGGCAGCCGCCCGGAACGTGTCCCCCGCACCGAGCACGACCTTCCGGCCGTCGCGCGTGAAGAGCCGCGTGAGCTTGGCGATCGACGTCGTCTTGCCCGAGCCGTTGACGCCGGTGACGAGGATCACCGTCGGGCCGGTGGCCGCCGTGGCCAGCGGCGCCGCGGTGGCGTGGAGGCGCCCGAGGAGCTGGCGACGGATCGAGTCGACGACCGCGTCGGGATCGACGACCCGCGCCTTCTGCCGCTCACGGACGTCGGCGACGATCGCCGCCGCGGCCGCCGGCCCCATGTCGGTCTTGACCAGCGCCCCGCGCAGCTCCTCGAGAAACTCGTCGTCGACGAGCCGCCCCTCGCGCTTGAAGAGGTCGCGGACGTCGGTGGCGAGGATCTGTTTCGTCTTCGCCAACCCGGCCCGGAGCCGGTCGAGGATCCCTCCCCGCGGCGCGGGCTCTCCCTCCGGCTGCTCCTTGCCACGACCGAACCCGAATATCGCCATCGACGGACTCCGACGGAAGGACCCGGATCACGCCACGGGCAAGGCGGCCGGCGGCGTGCACGGCTCAGGCGGGTGCCGGCGCGCCACTGCGGTCGGCGAGCACGCGCCCCAGGACCCCGGCCACGAACCGGGGCGAATCGACCGACCCGTAACGCCGGGCCAGTTCGATCGCCTCGTCGACCGCCACCGGCCCGGGGATGTCGCTGTGGAGCATTTCATGGACGGCGATGCGGAGGATCGCGCGATCGGTGGCCGCCATCCGCGCCACGCGCCAGCGCTCGGCAGCGGCCTCGAGCGTTCGGTCGATCTCGTCGCGCCGCGCGGTGACGCCGTCGACGAGCCGCTGCGCGAAATCCACCAGCCCGGGGGCGCGGAGCCTGCCACGGAGGAAGCCGGCCACCAGCTCCGGCTCCTGCTCGGGATTGAGGTCGCGCAGGTACAGCGCCTGGAGGGCGACTTCGCGGGCCCGGCGGCGGTTCGGCGACGCCATCTCAGCCCTCCCGGGAATCGAACCGGGCCAGGAGCGCGACCATCTCCACCGCCGCGACGGCCGCCTCGGTGCCCTTGTTGCCCCCGCCATTCCCCGCGCCGGCGCGGGCGAACGCCTGATCGAGGTCGTTGCAGGTCAGGACGCCGAACACGATCGGCACCCCCCGCGCCCGTGCCGCCTCTTCGATGCCACGGGCCACGGCGGATGCGATGTGCTGGTCGTGAGAGGTCTCGCCACGGATGATCGCACCCAGGCAGATGACCGCGGCGAAGCGGCCGGTGGCGGCGAGCCGATCGGCGGCCAGCGGCAGCTCGAACGCCCCCGGCACCCAGGCGACGGTGAGGCGGTCGGGGGCGAGCCCCGCCTTCCCCAACGTGGAGACGGCGCCAGCGAGGAGCCCGTGGGTGACGGCGTCGTTGTAACGCGACACGACGACGGCGATCCGCGCGCCGGCAGGGAGCCGATCGCCTCCCTCGAGGCACGCCGCGCCGGCCGGCAGCACGGGCCGTTCCACCGCCGTCGCCGGCTCCCGACGGGTGGTCATGGGGTCACCTCCGTCGTCGATGCGCGATACGTCACGACTTCAGCCCCTGGAGAAACTCGGCGTTGGACTTCGTCTTCGCCAGCCGGTTGACGAGCAGCTCCATCGCGTCGGTCGGGTTCATCTCGCCGAGAACGCGGCGGAGCACACAGATCCGCCGGTATTCGTCCGGGGCCAGCAACATCTCCTCGCGCCGCGTGCCCGAGCGGGCAATGTCGATCGCCGGCCAGATCCGTTTGTCGACCAGACGACGGTCGAGGACGATCTCCTGGTTGCCAGTGCCCTTGAACTCCTCGAAGATCACCTCGTCCATTCGGCTGCCGGTGTCGACCAGCGCCGTGGCGATGATCGTCAGCGAGCCCCCCTCCTCGACCTTGCGGGCGCTGCCGAAAAACCGCTTCGGCCGCTGGAGGGCGTTGGCGTCGACGCCGCCGGAGAGGATCTTTCCGGAGTTGGGGACCTCCGAGTTCCACGCCCGCGCGAGGCGCGTGATCGAGTCGAGGAAGATCACCACATCGCGACCGTACTCCACGAGGCGTTTGGCCTTCTCGATCACCATCTCCGCGACCTGGATATGGCGGGCGGCGTTCTCGTCGAACGTCGAACTGATCACCTCGCAGGACGGCCCCTCCACCTGCCGCTCCATGTCGGTGACCTCCTCGGGGCGTTCGTCGATGAGGAGCATGAACACGGACGCGTCGGGATAGTTGGCGAGGACCGCCTTGGCCATCTTCTGGAGGAGGATCGTCTTCCCCGCGCGCGGCGGGCTGACGATCAGGCCGCGCTGCCCGAATCCGATCGGCACGATCAGATCGACGACTCGGGTCGCCACCTCGTCGGTGGTCGTCTCCATCACGATCCGACGGTCGGGATGGAGGGGGGTGAGGTCGTCGAAAAACACGCGGGTCGCGAGCTTCGCCGGGTCCTCGCCGTTGATCGCCTCGACCCGGAGGAGGGCGAAGTAGCGCTCGCTCTCCTTCGGCGGCCGGATCTGGCCGGCGACGCTGAGCCCGTTGCGGAGGCCGAACCGGCGGATCTGGCTCGGCGACACGTAAATATCGTCGGGGCAGGAGAGGTAGTGGTAGTCGGGGCTGCGGAGGAAGCCGAAGCCGTCGGGCAGGATCTCGAGCGTCCCCTCTCCGAACATCAGCCCGTTGAGCTTGACGCGCTCCTTCAGGATCCGGAACACGAGCTCGTGCTTGGGGACCCCGGCGACGTCGCCGACCTGCTCGCGCCGGGCCAGGTCGACGAGCTCGGCCATGCTCATCCGCTGCAGCGCGCCGATGTGCGTATCGCCCTTCTTCAGCGCCTCGTAATGCGCCGTGACCGACACCTCGCCGTCGGCGGCCTCCGCCGCACGGACCTCGGCGGCGATCTCCTCGGCCAACGACATCGGCTCGTCGTCGTGCCCGGCGGGCACGTGGTCGGGGTCGGTGGTGGCCACGGGGCACCTCGGAACGGGGCGGCGGGACCCTGATCCCGGAGCGGACGGCGTCCGCAGCCGAAAGGGGAGAGAGGGGATGGAACGCCGGCGTGGGGTGCCGGTGAGGAACGGGGACGAGGAGGGGGGCCGCGCACGCCGGGGAGCGGCGCTGCACCGGGATCACGGCGACGGAGCCGTATCCGGCGACGGGCCATCTCGGCACGGGGGACGTGCAGCCGTGCGGTGCAAGTCCCCCCAGATGCGCTCGACTTGATCCGCAGTATAAGGCAGTTCGCCGGAGGTATCCACGACCCGCGTCCGTTCCAACGGCCAGGGCGCTTCGCCGGCTCGGCGCGCCGACCGCTCCCCGGCCGCATCGCGGGCGGTGATCTGGGAGGAGGTCAGGCCCCTGTCGATCAGCCGCCGCCGGCGGACCGCGCTGTCGCACTCCACGACCACCACCAGATCGCACCGTGCCTCCAGCCCCGAGCCGGCCAGCAGCGGCACGTCGAGGACCACCACCGGGGGCGATCCGGCGTCGCCGCCGCCGAGGGCCGCGGCGAGCGCCGCCGCCATCCGCTTCCGCACCCGCGGATGAACCAGCGCCTCGAGGTCCGCCAGAGCCCGGGCGTGGTCCGGTCCGGGGCCGAACACGCACCGCGCGAGGGCCGCCCGGTGCACGCTGCCGTCGGCGTTGATCACGGCGGGGCCGAACCTCGTCGCCAGCGCTCGCCGGACCTCCGGTTCGTCGAGGACGGCGTGGGCGTGGACGTCGGCGTCGATCACCACGGCACCGTGCCGGGCGAAGATCGCGGCCACGGTCGACTTGCCGGCACCGATCCGGCCCGTCAGGCCCACCACCGCCATCGCCCCCTCCTTCCCCGTCAGCCCTTCTCGCACTCCGCCCAGGTCGAGCCGGAGTGCACCGACACTGCCAGCGGGACCGAGAGCGTCATCGCGCCGCGCATCTCCTCGGCGAGGAGCGCCGACACGCCTGCCACCTCGGCGCCGGGTGTCTCGACGAGCAACTCGTCGTGGATCTGGAGGACGAGCCGCGCCTCGAGCCGCTCCGTCTCGAGCCGGCGGACGACGCGGAGCATCGCCACCTTGATGAGGTCGGCGGCCGAGCCCTGGACGACGGTGTTGACCGCCGTCCGCTCGGGAAGCGTCAGGCTCGGCGCGCCGCTGGCCGTCCGCCGTCGGCTCCGCTCCCGGACGCCGGCGATGGCGCGGTGGCGGCCGAGGATCGTCGCCACCCGCCCCTCGGCGCGGCAGCGGTCGAGGACGTCGTCGATGAACGTCGCCGCGCCGGCGAACGTGCAGAAGTAGGCAGCGATGAACGTCGCGGCGTCGGCCTGGGAAATCCCCAACGACTTGGCGAGGCCGAACGGGCTTTGGCCGTAGAGGATCCCGAAATTCACCGCCTTGGCCGCACGGCGCTGCTCGGCGGTCACCGCGCCGGGGGCGACGCCGAACACCGCGGCGGCGGTCCGTGCGTGGATGTCGTCGCCCGACGCGAAGGCCTCACGCATCGCCGCGTCGGCGGAGAGGTGGGCGAGGATCCGCAGCTCGATCTGCGAATAGTCGGCGGCCACGAACCGCCGCCCCGGCACACGGGGGAGGAAAGCGGCGCGGATCTGCTGACCCTCGACGGTCCGAACCGGGATGTTCTGCAGGTTGGGGTCGCTCGATGACAACCGCCCGGTGGCGGCGATCGTCTGGTTGAACGACGTGTGCACGCAGCCGGTCGCCGGGTCGACCAGGTGCGGCAGGGCGTCGACGTAGGTGCTTTTCAGCTTGGCGAAGCGGCGGTGCTCGAGGAGCAATCGGGGCAGCGGATGGAGCGGGGCCAGTTCCTCGAGGACCTCGGCATCGGTGCTGGCTCCGGTCTTGGTGCGCTTCACCACCGGGAGGTGAAGCTCGTCGAACAGGACCGCGCGGACCTGGAGCGGCGAGGCGATCGCGAACGACCGGCCGGCGGCGGCATGGATCTGTCGCTCCAGGTCGGCGAGCGTGGCGGTGTAGCGTTGCGAGAGCTTGTCGAGCGCCGCGGTGTCGATCCGCACGCCGTGGAGCTCCATCGCCGCGAGGACCGCCGCCAGCGGGAGCTCGACGTCGTCGTGGAGCCGACGCACCTCCGCCTCGTCGAGCCGCGCCGCCAACCGTGGGGCGAGCGTCCGCACCGCCCGGCAGGCCGCCAGCGCCGCCTCCGCAGTGGTCGGCTGCTCGGCACCGGCCGCCACCCCCGCCTCGGCGTCCGGCTCGGCGCCCGGTTCCTCGACGCCGGCGGACACCCGCGCGAGCCACTCGAGCGGGAAGTCACGGCGCCCTGCGTGGAGCAGGTAGCCGGCGAGCATCGTGTCGAAGCGGACCCCCGCCAGCCGCAGCCCGACCGCGTCGAGGGCCACCGTCAGCCGCTTCGCATCGTGGGCCTGCTTGGCGACGGCGGGATCGGCGAGCAGGTCGGCCAGGGCCCCGCGCCCGGGCCCCGTGCCGGCCAGCAGCGGCCCGTCGATCCAGGCGACAACGCCCGCCGCGCCCGCGACGGCGACCGCCAGTCCCAGCGGTGCCGCCATCCGGCCAGCCCCTAGAGGCAGCGCCGCGGCCAGCGCCAGGTCGCCCCCGCGCCGCAACCGCGGCACGAGCGCGGCCAGCGCCGCATCGCCGCCGGGGATCTCGGCCGCGACGGCGTCATCGCCGGCATCGCCGTCGGCGGCGAACAGCTCCCCCTGCCGGTCGCGCCGGAGGGCGGCCGAACCCGCCCGCGGCGCAGGGCGCTGCTCGCGCGGCGTCTGGGCCCGGAGGCTGGCGAGCAACCGGCGGAAGCCGAGCGACTCGAAGAACTCGCCGAGCCGGGCCGAGTCGGGTGGGTGCGCGCGGGCGTCGTCCCAGGGGATCTCCACGGGCACGTCGGCATGGAGGCGGATCAGCTCGCGCGCGGCCCGGGCCGTGTCGCCGTGGGTCCGCAGGCTCTCCTGCTTCTTCGCTCCCTTGACCTCGCCGTGCCGCGCCAGGAGCGTGTCGAGATCGCCGAACGTGGAGAGCAGTTCGGTCGCCGCCTTCGGACCGATCAGCGGGACGCCGGGAACGTTGTCGGCGGTGTCGCCGACAAGCGACAGCCAGTCGACCACCTGATCGGGACGCACGCCCCACTCCGCCTGCAACTCCGCGGGCCCCATCAACGTGTCGGTGCGGAGGTTGAGGAGGCGGACCCGGTCGGAGAGCAGCTGCCGCGCGTCCTTGTCCGACGTGGCGAGGACGACGCTGCCGCCGCGCGCGGTGACCCGGGCGGCGAGGGTGGCGAGGATGTCGTCGGCCTCGAAGCCGGGAACCTCGAGGCAGGGAATACCCATCGTCGCGCACAGCTGCCGGACCAACGCGATCTGGGGAACGAGATCGGCCGGCATCTCGGCGCGTGTCCCCTTGTAGTCGGCATGCTTCTCGTGGCGAAACGTCGGCCCGGGGGCGTCGAGTGCGCAGAGCAAATAGTCGGGCTGTCGCTTGCGGAGGATCCCGAGCAGGTCCTCGGCGAAGCCGTGGACGGCGTTGACCGGCATCCCGGAGGGGCTGGTCATCTCCGGCACCGCGTGGAACCGCTGGTAGACGCGCGACAGCGTGTCGACCACCCACACCGTGCGGCCGGTCAGATCGGGGTCGGTGGTGGCGGCGGTGACGGCCATGCCCGCGATGATAGCCGCCGTGCGCCCCTCTGCGCCGGCGCGGCGGGTGTGGTACAACCCCGCGCCACACTAGGAGCCATGCCTCATGCCACCGACCGTCTGCCGCTACGGCATCATGGGAACCGCGGGGATCGCCCGGAAGAACTGGCTGGCGATCCGCAACGCCGGCAACTCGCGCCTCGTCGCCGTCGCCAGTCGCGACCGCGACCGCTCCCGGGCATTCATCGCCGGCTGCCAGGCCGACGTGCCGCTCGACCCCGCCCCCCGCGCCCTGGGGTCCTACGAGGAGCTGCTCGCCTGCGAGGACGTCGACGCGATCTACATCCCGCTCCCGACCGGACTGCGCTGGCAGTGGGCGGTCGAGGCCGCGAAGGCGGGCAAGCACGTCGTCTGCGAGAAGCCGTGTGCGGCGAGCGTCGCGGAGCTCGAGAGCATCATCGCCGCCTGTGCCGCCGCCGACGTCCAATTCATGGACGGGGTGATGTGGATGCACAGCAAGCGCCTCGAGCCGCTGCGCGCGATCCTCGACGATCCGACGACCGTCGGCGAGATCCGCCGGATCGTCAGCCAATTCACCTTCAACGCCCCGGACGATTTCGCGGCGGCCAACATCCGCATGGACGCCGAACTGGAGCCGCTCGGCTGCCTTGGCGACCTCGGCTGGTACACGATCGGGATGATCCTCTGGGTGATGCACCACCGTCTCCCCACCCGGGTCACCGGGCGGATGCTCCGGTCGGGGAGCGCGGCCCGTGGCGGGGCGCCGGTGCCGGTGGAGTTCTCCGGCGAACTGCTGTTCGACGACAACGCCGGGGTGTCGGCGTCGTTTTTCACGTCGTTCCGGATGGCCAACCAGCAGCTCGTGTCGGTCGGCGGGTCGCGGGGAAGCGTCCGGCTCGACGACTTCGTCCTTCCGCACGTCGGCAACGAGCTGGAGTTCACCGTCTCGCAGCCGGCGTTCGTGAACGACGTCTGCCGCTTCGACATGGAGCGCCACGACCGCCGGGTCGCGGTCGCCGAGTACGCCAGCTCCCACCCCGCGGCGCAGGAGACGAACCTGTTCCGCACCTTCTCGAGCCTCGTCCTCGGCGGCATCCCCGACCCCCGCTGGCCGGCGATGTCACTGGCGATCCAGCGGGTGATGATGGCCTGCGTCGAATCGGCGGAGCGCGGCGGCGCGGAGGTCAGGCTCGCCGACTGAAAAGTTACGCCCGGACTCAGTCGGGCGTCGCCGGGGGCTCGTACTCGAAGTCCTTCCACTTCATCGCCCGGCGGAAGGGCTCGATGCGGAGGACGACCTCGCCGTTGTGGAACAGCCGCACGGTGCCGTTGGTCTCGCTGACCGCGACCGCCACCGAGCGCGTGCGCCGCGTGATCGCCGCCGCCGCCCAGTGGCGGGCGCCGAGCCCCTTGGCGACCGAGACGTTCTCCGCGGACGCGTCGATGTAGCGCGCCGCCGCCTCGACCGTGCCGTCGGGGCCGACGACGAAGGCGCCGTCGAGCTGGGCGATCTCCTTGAGCCCCTCACGGACGCGCGGATCGGAGAGGTTGCGCTCCCCGCGCGCGTAGCCGCGGACGGGATCGAAGCCGGTGGCATGGCTGGTCTGGAGCACCTTGCGCGTGTCGCCGACCACGAACAGCGTGCCGACCGGCTTCCCCTCGCGCCCCTCGCGGCCGATCTCGACGGCCAGGTCGACGACGAGCTTGAGCGTCTCCAGGGGCACCTTGGTCTCGAGGTTCCGCAGGTCACGGCTGGTGAGCTGGCCGAGGTGCTCCTCGAGCTTGAGGACGCTCACCGAATCGATCGTGCCCGCCTCGAAGCCGCTGTAGATCGCCACCACCTGGGCCTGCGGCGGGATCAACTCGGCGGCGACACATTCGAGCAACGCCTGCGCGAGCCGCTCCTGGACGGGCAGGCCGGCGACGTCGAGGAGGACCTTCGCCAGCCCCCCCTCGGCCGCACCGGCGAGATGGGCTTCGTTGTCCGCGGCGACGAGGATCGCCGTCCCGGAGGCGATGTCGCGCATCTCCTGCCAGTCGAGCCGCTCCTCGGCGAGCACGAGAACCGCGTCGGATCCCGACGAGGCGCAGAGGCGCACCGCCTGCTCGAGGAACTGCTCCCATTGGGGAGTGCGGGCTGCGGGCACCATGGCGCGGCCTTCCCGCGGCTGCCGCTCCATGCGGAACCGCTGGGGAAGCCTACGGAGCATGCCGCCGCCGTTCAAGCGACGCTCAGCGGACGCTCAGCGGACGGTCGGCCGGCGGGCGGGGTCGGCCGCGGTGGCAGCCGGCTCGGTCGCCTTCATCGCGCCGTGGTAGGCGGCGATGCCCCCGGGCAGGACCGTGCCCCACGCCCGCTCCTGGTAGATCGTCAGCGCGTGGAGGGCGTGGCCGAGCGGTCCGATCTTCCAGTCCCGGGACGGTTCGCGCAGGAGGGCGGTGGCGAGAAACTCGGTGGCGGCCACGATCCGCGGTTCGTAGAGCCGCTCCTGGTCGACCGAACCGACGAGCCACTCGAGGATGTGGCCGGTCGTCTGCACCTTGCGATCGATGTCGTCCTCGCGGTCGGCCGGGTACTTGAACCACTCGGTGCTGAACGACCCGTCGCGGTTCTGCAGTTTGCCGAGCGTGAAGTCCTGGTAGTCGCGGACGAACCGGTCGGCGCGGCGGTAGTGGCCGTCGAGCGTGCCGGCGGCGCGCAGCCGTCGCTGGCAGGCGTACGACAGGCCGAACAGCCGGTGCGTGCCACCGCAGGGGGCGCCGCGGATCGGCTGCTCGATCTCCTCGGCGACGAGCCGTTCGAGCGACCACTCGCTGCCGTCGCGCGCCACCCATGTCGCATCGCTGGGGAGGTAGTGGGCCAGCCCGATGAGCGTGAAGGTGAGCTCCGTGCCCGACCGACACGCCTGCTGCTCCTCGGCGACCAGGTCGGCGACGGTGAACGAGCGCGTCTGGAGGTTGATCGGCGAATTGAGGGCGACGCGACACTGGGCGAGGATCGCGAGGTACTGCGCGGCGTGCCCCTGGACGCCGATGCCGCGCATCGCCACGAGGCGCTCACCGTCGGTGCCGAGCATCACCTGGCCGCGGCATCTGCCCCCCATGTTCATCCAGCCGATGGCGTTGACCAGATCGCCCCCGGGGCCACCGACCCGGACCTTCGTCGGGATCCCGAAGGCGATGAAGCCGTGCATCACCTCCCATGGCGTGTGGACCGCGGTGTTGAGCGGGCGGCGTTGGTAGGTGGCGAGCGTCTCGGCGATCCGGCCACGGAGCCGTGCCATCCGCTGCGTGGCCGGAGGCGCGGCGGCGGTGCCGGCGGGGTTGAAGCGCGGGGCGGCGGCGGACGACGAGCCCGGGGGAGTTGGAGGCCGCGCCGCGGGCGCGAAGGGCTTGGCGACGACCGTCGGACGGGCAGCGGCGGCGTCGGGATCGACGGCGGCGATCGCCACCCGCAGCGCCGACTCCTGGAGACCCGTCAGCAGCGTCCGCGCCTCGTCCCAGGTGGTCGGCAGCGGCGGTACCGGAGGGGGCGGCGGGGGCTGCGACGGGCGCGAGGCGGCAGGGCTGACATCGGCCGGGAGGGGCGGCGGGGTCGGAGCGGGAATGAAGCGCTGCGGGGGCGTGTCTTCCGGCTTTCGGGCAAACGCCTCGAACAGCCGGCGGCCGGCTCCGCGACTGCCGGGGGGCGCGGCCCAGGCGCTGGTGATCACCACCAGGGCCATTGCCAGCGCCACGAACAGCCAGTGTCGGCGGAGCGACCGCTGGAGACGACAACCGACCGCGGCGAAAACCGGGTGGCGAGGGAAACGACGGCAGCGCGACACGAGTGTCTCGGGGTTTCCGGCCACGTGGCCCAGGGACGGATGATTCGGTGCTGGCGATATCGGCCCGCCGCTGTCATGGATCGTTGTCAGGAAGCCGGTTCTCGACTCAGCTTCGCCAGCTTGCCAACCGCGCACAGACGGCTCGGCAGGCGATTCCGGTCGCGGTCAGTCGTCCGCAAGCACTGCCCCTGCGGGCTCGAGGGAATCAACTGAAGAGCCGTCGCCGCCGTCCCGGCGTCGGCTCAGGCTTGCGGTCGCCAGGCGAAGCCTGGCTCCCTCGGCAATGCCTCCGCTCGCTCGCAGACGACTTCGCTTCGCCATCCATGGCTCCGCTCGTCGCCTGAACGCCGGCTCCCGGGGCATGGGCAGCCCCTCCACGCCGGTCGTTGTTCACCCAGCGCGCCCCCGCCGCCGCCACTGGCGGCGGCCACGGTCGCCCGGAGGTGCGACCGCCGCAGGCGAGGGAACCCTTGGCGTTCCCTCCGCCTGCGTAAGCCCGCGGGGGCCATGGATGGCCCCGCGGGCGCGATATTCAGAAAAGCACGCGCAGCCGTTCGGCGAGTGTGACCTCGGATCGCTGGGCTTCCGGGTCGGTGGCCCACTCGCGCCAGGCGTTCACGTCGTTGCCGAGGTCGCGGCCGCTGACCTGCTTGAGGGCGGCGACGGCCCGGTACTGGACGGCAGGATCGGGATTCTCGAGGGCCTCGGCAAGCGTCGGGATCGCCCCCTTGTCCTTCAGTTCACCGAGCATCCGCAGCGCGCGGAGCCGGACGTCGAGATCGGTGTCGGCGCGGTAGCGGGCGGTGAGCAGCGCCACCGCATCAGGCCCGCCGCGCTCCCGCCAGGTGTCGCAGGCCTGGCTCCGCACCCGCGGCTCGGGGTCCTGCAGCGCCCCGCGGCAGATGGCCGCCGCCGCCGGGGTGTCGAACGAACCGGCGGTCGCCACGATCTCGCAGCGGACGCGCGGGTCGTGCTCCTCGAGGATCCGCCGTGCCAGCGACTCGGTGAAGGCGATCTGCCGTTCCGCCCCGGCGGCCTGGGCCTGTTTCGCGTCGGCATGGAGCGTCTCGATCCGCTGCTTGGCGGTCGTGCCGTATTTCTCGGCGAGACGGCGTTCCTTCTCGCGGTCGCGCCAGGGCCACGACGGCCCCCCCGAGCGGTTGCCGGAGCAGCCGACCGCGGAAGCGAAAACGGCCACGAAACCGAGCACCAGCGCCCACCGGCGCGCGGCGGGGGGGGCGCGGGGGACGGTGCGGTCGGTTGGCGGTGGAGTCGTCATGGGCGAACAATGACACCGATGGAACACGATGGCGCGGGAGCCGGTCGCACCCGCACTTCGGCAGCGGGAGCGACCATGCCCGACCGTGAAGCGCGGGAACCCTACAGTGGACCGGTGCGTGGAACCAGATCAGTCCCCCTCCTGCCCACCCCGACCGATCCGCCGCGTCAGCGGGGGGCACCTTGGTCAGGCTGAGCGGTCCGGCGACTTGGGGAACCTTCGCCGGCTGGTGCGGCTGGTGATGGCCGTGGTCGCCGCTGGATGCGCGACCGCCTGCCATGCGGAGGATGGCGCGCCGGCGTCGGGAGAACCGGTCGTCGCCGTGACACGGCGGTTCACGGTCAGCGGCACGGCGGGATCGCGGGTCGTCGAAGGGCTCGTCGTCCGTGAGGCGCTCGACGGGGGCGCACTCGTCGAGTCGGCCGATGGTCGCCTCGAGTTGCTCGACCCGGTGACGATCGTCGCCCGCGAGGATCTCGCGGCCGAACCTCCCCTGGCGGCCCGCGACGTCGCCCGGCGCGTTCTCGCCGAGTTGCCGGCAGGGTTCGACGTCGTGATCACGAAGCACTACGTCGTCTGCTACGACACCTCGCGCGGGTACGCGCAGTGGTGTGCCGGCCTGTTCGAGCGGCTCCACGAGGCGTTCGTCAACTTCTGGCGCCACGCCGGGCTCGACCTGCCCGGTACCGAGCGTCCGCTGGTGGTCGTGGTGTTCGCCGACCGCGAGCGCTACGAGGCGTTCGCCGCCGGCGATCTCGGCGCCGCCGCCGACCGCGTCGTGGGCTACTACAACCTGCTCTCCAACCGCGTCACGACCTACGACCTCACCGGCCGCGACGGTCCGGGGGGGCGTGGGGGCAGCCCCGGCCGCGCGGGGCTCGAGATCCTCGCCAGCCCCGAGGCCGGCGGCCTGGTGAGCACGCTCGTCCACGAGGCCACCCACCAGATGGCCTTCAACGCCGGTCTCCACCGCCGGCTGGCGCCGGTCCCGCTGTGGGTCAGCGAGGGGATCGCCACCTACTTCGAAACCCCCGACCTCGCCTCGGGGCGCGGCTGGCGCGGCATCGGTGGCGTCAACCGCCCGCGCGCCGACCGGATCGTCGCCGCCGGGCGCGCGCCGCGGCTCGGGGCGCTGATCGCCGACGACGCGCCGTTTCGCGACCCCGACACGGCGCTCGACGCCTACGCCGCCAGCTGGGCGCTGACGGCGATGCTCGTGCAGACGCGCAAGGCGGAATTCGTGCGCTATATCGGGATCCTCGCCGCGAAACCACCGCTGGCCGACGACTCCCCCGGGCAACGGCGCGCCGACTTCGAGGCCGCCTTCGGAGCCACTCCCGAGGCGCTCGAGGAACCGCTCGCGAGATTCGCCGCCCGCTGGCGGTGAGCGGCGGCGCGGTCGCCGGAGGGCTGGTACAGTGCCGCTGTCGGCCGGCGGCGGCCGAAAAACCCGAGGAGCCACCCCATGCCCCCCCTGCCCCGCTCATCGTCGCGTCGCCGGTTCATCCACGTCGGTGGCGGCATCGTCTCGGGTGCCACGGTCGGCCCGCTCGCTGCCGGCGCGGCTCCCGCCGCGGCCGCGCCCCGCGGGGGATGGTTTCCCACCGGCGATGCCACGCTCCGAGTCGGGCTCGTGGGGTGCGGTGGCCGCGGGATCGGCGCGACCGTTCTCGCGCTGGATGCCGACCCGTCGGTGAGGATCGTGGCCGTCGGGGACCTGTTTGCCGACCAGGCGGCCGCGGCGGTCGAGGCCGTCGGCCGCGCGACGGCGGACCGGCCCGGGGGCCCTCACCCCGCTCCCCTGCGGTTCGTCGGCGCCGAGGCCTGCGCCGGCGTGCTCGCCGCCGGTGCCGATCTGGTGATTCTCGCCACTCCTCCCGCCGGGCGGCCGGGCGAACTCGAAGCCGCGGTGGCGGCCGGTTGCCATGTCTTCTGCGAAGCCCCGCTGGCGATCGATGCCGGCGGCTGCCTCCGCGCGGCCCGCGCCCTGGCAGTGGCGCGGCACCGCCGGCTGGCGGTCGGCTCCGGGCTCGCCTTCCGCCACGACGACGCGACGGCGGCGGTGATCGGCCAGATCCGGGCCGGAGCGATCGGCCGGCCGCGCGCGCTGCTCATGGCGACGGAGGCCGGCCTGCCGTGGCGGGTGCCGCACCGGCCGGGAATGAGCGGCGCCGAATGGCGGCAGCGCAACTGGATTTCGTTCGCCGATCTCGGCGGCGGGCCGCTCCTCGAGCGGCAGGTGCACGCGATCGACAAGGCGCTGTGGGCCCTCGGCGATGCAGTCCCCGTTTCCGCGACCGGCCGCGTCCTTCCTGGGCGCCGCGACCGCCGGTCGATCGGCGACGTCACCGACGGCTTGTCGATCCGCTACCACTTCGCCTCGGGAGTCGGGCTCCATGTCCTCTGCCTCCGGAACGGAACCGGGGAAGGCCTCGCCGAGGAGACCGTCCACGGCAGCGGCGGCACGGCCGACCTGCGGGCCGGCGTCGTCACCCGGCACCCGTCCCGCGGAGCGACGCTGTCGTTCGGCCCGTGCGGCAGCGACGGCAGCCGCTACCGGGCGTCGATCGGCACGCTCGTCGGGGCGATCCGGTCCGGTGTGCCGCTCCACGAGGGGCCCGGGCTCGTCCGGGCCACGGCGGTCGCGCTCCTGGGGCGCACCGCTGCCCACGCGGGGACCACGGTCGGATGGGCCGACGCCGGCCTCCCGGCGGACGGCACGAACCGCCCGTTCGACACAGCCGTCACGATCAGTCAGGCTGTAAACATCACCTGACGCGGCCGACGATGGACCTCCCGGTGGTTCCCCGGCCCGGCGGGTCGGGAACCGGCCCGGCCACCCCGTGCGGGAGGCGCCGGCCTGCAGGGACGCATGGCAACGGGGGATCCGTCCGAGATGGCCGCCAACCGCAATTCGGTCTCGCAGTCGCTGACGATCGCGCTGATCACGTTCGTGATGCTCACGTTCGTGCTCGCGATCACCTCCTACCTCCTCTACCGCCGCGGCACCGACGCCTCCAACGCCGCACAGACGGCGCAGGCCGACGCCGCGAAGGCACAGACCGAGATGCGCAAGGCGGTCGACGACCGCTCGAAACTGCTGCAGATCCTCGGCTACCCGGACGACAAGGCGGTGGCCGACATCGAGACCGAGACCACCGAGGCGTTCGAGAAGCGCTTCGGCGACTACCGCGACGACGCCAAGGCCTACACGCGCCTCACCGACTGGCTGATGACCGCGGTGAAGAGCAAGGACGAGGCGCTCAAGAACCTCAACGCCGAGAAGGCGTCGATGGAGCAGGGCAAGGACAAGGCCCTCACCGACTCGCGGAACCGGCAGGACGAGCTCGAGCGGCTTCTCGCCAAGCAGCAGGCCGACGCCGAGGCGGAGCGGAAAGCGTTCAACGACAACCGCGCCGAGTACGAGCAGCTCGTCAAGCGCCTCGAGGACGACCTCAAAAAGGCCAACGCCGCCGCCGACCGCTTCAACCTCGTCGTCGAGGAGATCGCCAAAGCCCGCGACTACCTCGCGCCGGAGCGGCAGACGCGATTCCAGGCCCAGCCGCCCGAGGAGCGGATGACGACGGTGTTCGAGGAGCTGCGCGACCGGGAGCGGTCGCTGGCCCGGCAGAACGAGGTCCTCGCCGACCTCCGCGTCGCCGACCGGGCCCTCCAGGACCAGGTCCTCGCCGCGACGCCGAAAGACGACCGGATCGACGGCTTCGACGGCCGGATCGTCTCCGTCAACGAGTTCGACCGCTCGGTGCTGATCGACGTCGGTTCGACGGCTTCGCTGCCCCGGGGGCTGGTGATGAACGTCTTCGATCCCTCCGATCCGCAGCCCCCGATCGGATCCCGCAAAGGGGTGATCGAGGTGATCGACATCGAGGGACCGTCGCTCGCCCGGGCGCGGATCCGCAAGCAGGCGACGCGCGATCCGCTCCTCGCCGGTGACGGCATCGCCACCAGCCTGTGGGCGCCGGGGCGGGCCCTGGAGACGGTGTTCGTCGGCTTCATGCAGGTCGACGCCGACGCCGGCCAGGATCAGGACACGCTCACGCGGCTTGTGCAACGCAACGGCGGCACCGTCGAGCCTGTGGTGAGCCCGGCCACCGACATGGTGGTCGACGGCGGCCTGCCGCGGATCGCGGCGGCGGGGCTCGACAAGGCCTCGGGGTGGCGCGCGGCCGACGAGAAGCGGCGCGAAAAGCAGCTCGCCGAAGCCCGGCGGCTGGGGATCAGGGTCGTCGGCCTCGATCGGTTCCTCGACATGATGGGCCTCGACCGCGAGTCGTTCGACGCCACGAGCCTCGCCGGCCCCGGCGGCCGCTGATCGCGCCGTCGCGTCGCCGCCGCCACGCCCACCGGGCCGCGTCTGGAATCCCGGCGGCACCGCGTGTCATACTCCGGCCGCGGGGGCGGCGACGGTCGATCCCCCCGCGATCCTTCCGCGCGGAGGCGTGTGCCGTGGTGACAGCCCGTCGTCGATTGGTCTGGTTGGTCGCGCTTCTCGCCTACGGCCCGGTCGCAGGCCACGGCTCCGTGGCGGGCGCCGCCGAAGCCGACGGCTTCGTGCCGATCTTCAACGGCACGTCGCTCGACGGCTGGGAGGGCAAGGGGGAGTTTTGGTCGGTCGCCGACGGCGCGATCGTCGGCCAGACGACCGCCGAGAAGCCGACCAAGGGCAACACGTTCCTGATCTGGAGGCAGGGAACGCTCGACGATTTCGAGCTCCGGCTCCGGTACCGGCTCACCGGTGGCAACAGCGGCATCCAGTACCGCAGCAAGGATCTCGGCGACTCGGTCGTCGGCGGCTACCAGGGAGACATCGAGGCCGGTACGAACTATTCCGGCATCCTCTACGAGGAACGTGGCCGGGGGATCCTCGCCGAGCGCGGCCAGCGCGTCACGATCGCCGCCGACGGCACGAAGAAAACCGAGTCGATCGGCTCCAAGGAGGAGCTCCAGAAGGTCATCAAGCAGGGGGACTGGAACGACTACCGGATCGTCGCCCAGGGCGCGAAGCTCTCCCACTTCATCAACGACACGCTGATGTCGGAGACGATCGACGAGCAGACCGACAAACGCGCGACCGAGGGGATCCTCGCCCTCCAGCTCCATGCGGGGCCGCCGATGAAGGTCGAGTTCAAGGACATCCACCTCAAGCGCACGCGGCTCGCCGACGGCCGCAAGAAGATCGTCCTGGTCGCCGGCCGCGCCAGCCATGGCCCCGGGGAGCACGAGTTCCGCGCCGGCACCCGGCTCCTCGAGAAGTGCCTCGATGCCTCGGGGCAGCGGCTGGTGACGGTGACCCACACCGACGGCTGGCCGACCGACCCGACCGCGTTCGACAACGCCGACGCGATCTTGTTCTTCGCCGACGGCGGCGGTGGCCATCCGGTGCTGCAGAGCAACCACCTCGGTCAGATCGACGCCCTGGCGAAGCGCGGCGTCGGGGTCGCCTGCCTCCACTATGCCGTCGAGGTGCCCAAGGAGAAGGGGGGCCCGGAGTTCCTCAACTGGATGGGGGGCTACTTCGAACCCCACTGGTCGGTCAATCCGCACTGGACGCTGGCGGCGACCGAATTGGCCAAGGACCATCCGATCACCCGCGGCGTCAAGCCGTTCACGACCAACGACGAGTGGTACTACCACATGCGCTTCAAGGAACCGGCCGACGGGCTCGTGCCGATCCTCTCCGCCGTGCCCCCTGACGCGACGCGGGAGCGCCCCGACGGGCCCCACAGCAACAACCCCGTCGTCCGCGCCGGCAAAGGATCGCGCGAGGTCCTCGCCTGGGCCTACGACCGCCCCGGCGGTGGCCGTGGGTTCGGCTGCACCGGTGCCCACTTCCACCGCAACTGGGCCGACGACGACTTCCGCCGCCTGATGCTCAACGCGCTGGTGTGGACGGCCGGCCTCGACGTGCCGCTCGACGGCGTGCCGAGCACGGTGTCGGCCGACGACCTGGCCGCGCATCTCGACGACAAGGCGCCGCGCAAGTAGCGCCGCGCCGGGCGGGAATCGGATCGGATCGGCGTCACCGGGCGCCCCCACGCGGAGCACGACGATGCCACGGCTGACGGTCGAGGGGGTGGGCACGTTCACGGTGCCGGAGGGGAAGCGGCTGGTCAACGCGCTGGAGGACGAGTGCGCGATCGACCAGCTTCACGCCTGCGGCGGCATCGCCCGCTGCACCACCTGCCGGGTGACGTTCACGGCGGGTGAACCGGCCCGGATGACGAAGGCGGAACGCGACGTGCTCGCCGCCAAGGGGCTCGCCGGCACGCCGGGCCTGAGGCTTTCCTGCCAGATCACCTGCGACGGCGACCTGACCGTGCAGGCGACCAGCCGGCTGGCCGGCTCGGGACGGACCGATGCCGGCAGGCGCAGCGCCGACGCCGTCGAGCCGCCGCCGGATTGGACCTGAGCCGCCCGGTCGCTCAGCCGGCGCCGAACAGCTTCAGGACCACCGTCGCCAGGTCGGTCGCCGCCAACGGTTCCGCGCCGACGACCCCCGGCTGCGAGCAGACGACGATCGTCTCGTGGGGCGCTGCGGGATCGACCGCGCCGTGCGAGCCGGCGAGCAGCCGGGTGTCGAGAGGGATCGCGAACGGCAGTCCCGGCGGCGGAGGCGACGAGCGGTCGACGAACAGCTCGAGCGGGTCGTACCCCGGCTTGCGGTGGATGTCGATCGAGCGGGCAAACGACGGCGCCCGCGCGTCGTCGGACCACCAGGGATAGGCGAGCCAGGCGTCGAGCGACGATTCGAGGACGACGTCGCCGCACCGGCTGGCCAGCGCCGGCACCGGTGTCGCCGACAGCCCGGCCTCGACGAGCCCGCGGCCGGTGATCACGCGGCCGATCCCCGGCCGCCCGGAAAACAGCTCGCCGATCCGGCCGACCAGCGCGTCGCGTTTCTCGCGCGGCAGCCCGAGCTGGAGGTAGACGTGGCCGATCTGGTGGTCGGCGAGGCACCAGGCGGCGCTGCGCTCGAAGTCGATCAACTCCCCATGGGGAGTCGCCGCGACGGCCAGCAGACCCGCCTCGCGGAGGATGCGATTGGGGCAGACGGCCCGGCTCACCGGACGGATCCGGTACTCGCCGGCGACGAGCACCGTGGGGGGCGTCGGATCGACCAGGGCGGCGAACCCCTCGACGAGCCGGGCGATCTCGGCGTCGAGCTCGGCGCAGGCCGCCAGCGCCGGCGGGCTGTCGGGACCGGAACGCTGCGCGGCGTAGTCGAGGTGGGGCAGGTAGACGACCGCGAGATGGGGCGGCGCCCCGGCGGCGGCACGGAGGAAGGAATCGACGATCCACCGCGTCGAGTCGATGCCGGCCAGCGGCCCCCAGAAGCGGTGGAGCGGAAAGTCGCCGAGCGTTTCGCGGAGCGACGCGTAGAGATCGGCGGGATTGGTGTGGCACCACATCGTCTCGGTGCCGTCGGCGTTGTGGCGCGGCGCCGGCAGGCAGACGAGGTCGGCCGTGGCGTGCTTGCTCTGGAGGAGGAACCAGGCGGCGGTCCGGACTCCGGGGCGCGCCTGCGCGAGCCGGTCCCAGATCCGCGGCGATCGGTGGACAGAATCGGGGCTGATCCACATCTCGAGATGGCGCCGGCTCCGGTCCCACAGACCGTTGGCGACGATTCCGTGCCCGACCGGTCCGACCCCGGTGGTCAGCGTCGCCTGCACCGGGCAGGTGACGGCCGGAAAACCGGGGGCGAGCGGCGCGATCGAGCCCGAGGCGCCGAGCGTTGCCAGCGCCGGCATCCGCGGCAGGTCCTCGGGGCGGAGGCCGGGTACGGAGAGGACGAGGACGTGGGGGGCGGCGGACATGGCGACGGGCTGGCCTCCGGGGGAGCAACGCAGTCTACGCGCTGCCGGTGCCGCTCACGACCACGGGGCGAGAAATGCCGCCGTGCGCCGGGCCTCCTCGACCCAGCGGTGGCGCTGGCGCGGCAACTCGACGTGCAATCCCCCGCCATAGCCGCCGGCCGCGAGGCAGCCGAACAGCGCCGTGAAGTCGACCGTTCCCGAGCCGAGCGGGAGATGCTCGTGGATGCACGGCAGCGAATCGTCGACGTGGACGGTGGCGACGCGCCCGACCCACGGGGCGACCCGGTCGGCCGTCGGCCATTCCCCGAGGCATTCCAGATGCCCGGTGTCGAGGCACAGGCGCAGCCCCGCGGGGCTGCCGAGCCGGTCGAGCAATTCGCCGTAGCGGTCGAGCGTGTCGACGAACATCCCCGGCTCCGGTTCGAAGGCGAAGGCGACCCCGCGCCTGGCGGCATGGTCGAGGACGCCGCCGAGCGCCGCGACGAGGCGATCCCAGACGACCGCCCCGGGGGCGGCGTCGCGGACGACGCCGGCCCAACCCGACACGCAACCGGCGCCGAGCGCCGCGGCGACGTCGATCGCACGGTGGAGGAAGTCGACGCGCCGCGCGCGGGCGGCCGGGTCGGCCGAAACGAGCGTCGGCTCGTGCTTGACCGTGGGGTCGAGGAGATGGCGGGCTCCGGTCTCGACGACGCAGGCCATCCCCGCCGCGCGGAGCACGCCGCGCCAGCGCTCGACCTCGGCCGCCAGGTCATCCGCGAACGGATCGAGGCAGCCATGGTCGAGCGTGATCGCCAGCGACCGGTAGCCGAGGTCACGGAGCATCGGCACGGCCGCGAGCGCGGGGATGTCGCCGATCGAGTTGGTGCCGTAGCCGGGAACCATGGCGCGTCAACTGGGGGGCACCAGGGCACGGCCGACGAGGAACGGCACCAGCAGCATCAGCACCGCGATCCCCCACGATTCGCCACACGTCGTCATCGCGACGATCGCGTCGATCGTGATGATCGCCATGATGCAATTGCCGACGGTCGCCTGGACGCGACCGGGCGACGGATCGATCAATGGCAGCACGTTGCGCACGCTGAGCAGCGTGATCAGCACCGCCCACACGGCGGCCCAGTTCCCCGGCGCGCGGGCCGCGAGGAATGGCGCGGCCTCCCCGGAACGGACCGTCCACACCGATTGGGCAGCGACGAGCGCCAGCCCCGCCGCCATCGCCACCGCGCCTGCCAGCAGCGTGGGGGCCCGGCTGCGTCCCGCCTCGTCGCGGGCGTAGAGGGTGATGCCGCCGACGTACAGCCCCATCCCCGCCGGGATCAGCCACTGGGAGGCCTCCGTCGGCCCGCCGGCCACGGTCATGCCGACGAGCCAGGCGAGCGACCGGCACAGTCCCATCGCCGTCGGCCCCCACGGCGTCGCCTTCGCGTGGCGGTCGTAGAGCCAAACCGCCGCGGTCAGCGTTGCGGTGACCAGGACCACGGCGGGATGACCGGTGACCCAGGCGGTGGCGGCACCGAGGAGGCCGCCCAGCGCGAGCAATCCCTGCCCGACCAGCGCCGCGGTGCCGACCGCGATCCGCCCCGACGGGAGCGGCCGCTCGGGGCGCTCACGGCGATCCAGATCGACGTCGCAGACGTCGTTGAGGACCATCCCGGCGGCGTACAGGCACAGCCCGGCCCCGATCGCCATCCAGGCGGCCACGGGCGGCCACCCGAGCTCCCTCGGGCGGGCGACGACGAGCCAGCCGGCGAGCACGTCGGCGACGGCCGTGGCGTGGTTGGGCAGGCGCAGCAGCCGGATCCAGGCCAGGAGCGTGCCCATGCTAGCGGTTCTCCCCGCCGTCCCGTGCCACGCGCCACAGGGTGAGCTCCTCGGCGGCCCACCGGGGCC
Organism: Planctomycetota bacterium; assembly: GCA_016872555.1. Classification (NCBI taxonomy): domain Bacteria; kingdom Pseudomonadati; phylum Planctomycetota; species Planctomycetota bacterium. The sequence continues at coordinate 2,583 of VGZO01000012.1, read as the reverse complement.
GCAGCGGCAGTCGGTCGAGCTCGCTGTACACCATCGCCGCCGGGTTGACGCCCCCCTCCTCCATCCGGCGCACGTGCCGGGCCACCGGCGGCCACCTTCCGACCGCCGGAAGAAGGCCGAGCCAGATCGCCGCCACCGCCAGCGCCGCCGTGGCCAGCCGCAGGGTTCCGCCGAGCCGTGGCGTCATGGCCCCGCCCCCTGACGGAACAGCCAGCCGAACGTCAGCGTCGCCATCGAAAGCGAGAGGGCGAGATTGAGCCCCTGCCCGAGGACGTAGAGGAGGAGCGGCCGGCCGCTGACCAACACCGGCGCCAACTCGCGGAACACCGTCTGCAACCCCATGCAGACGAAGCCCACGCAGAACAGCCATCCGCGCAGCGGGCCGGTGAACCCGGCGATCGCCCCGTCGACGAGCAGCGCCGTCTCCGGCGACGTGGTGAACAGCGCGGAGCAGAGGATCGACGTCCCGACGAATCCGAGGATGAACTTCGGGAACCGCAGCCAGGCCTCGGCGGCCAGCGACCGCTCCACCGGTGCCGTCCCGCGCTCGACCCAGCCCGACCAGTAGACGGCGACGGCGAAGGCGATCAGGCCGATCATCGAGTTCTGGATCATCTTCACCGTCGTCGCCACCTCGGCGGGGCGCTTGTCGCCGAGGTCGCGGCCGAGGATCTCGCCGGCGGCGGCGACGGCGCCGGTGGCGTCGATCGTCCCCCCCAGCCAGGCGCCGCCGACGATCGGGTCGATCCCCGCCAGACGGATGAACGGTGGCATCGCCACCATCATCACGGCGGTGAACGCCAGCGACAGGCCGATCGCCAGCGACAGCTCCTCCTTCTTGGCGCGGCAGGCGGCCCCGGTGGCGATCGCCGCCGACACGCCGCACACCGACATGTCGGCGGAGATCACCATGCACAGCGACCGCGACGGGATCCGCAGGGCGTGGACGCCGAACAGGTAGGTGGCCACCAGCACGATCGGCGTCACGACCCAGCTGGTGAGCAGGCCGGGAAGGCCGAGCTCGAGGAGCCGGCTGCACAGCACCTCGGCGCCGAACAGGACCAGGCCCGTCTTGATCAGGTATTCCCCCTGCAGCGCCGGCGCGAGCCACGCCGGCACGCCGACGGTGTTGCCGATGACGAGCCCCACCACCAGTGCCCAGAGCGGATACTCGAGGTTGTAGTAATGGATCACCTTCTGCGCGGCCAGCAGGTAGGCCAGTGCTCCGAGGAGCCCCAGCACCGCCGCACCGGGAATCACGCGCGCCACGGTGTGCCCGCGGAGCACCGCCCCGGCGGCGCTCACCGCCACCACCCATCCCAGGCCGAGGAGGATCGCGGCGCCGACCGGCTTCCCCTTGCGATCGGCGAGCGCCTCGGCCGGGGATGCGTTCCAGGTTTGGGGCTTGTTGATCGTGCTCGCTAGCGCGCTCGGCCAGCCTTTGGGGTATCGCTCCCGGCTTCCCGCGTCGGCCGTCGGCCGAAACGCCCAGCCGACCGCCAGCGCCAGGCCGACGAGTGCCGCGCCGACGAGGATCGCGGCCGAATCCTCGTGCCAGCCGCGGCGACCGGGCGGCGGGGAAACGGCGGAAACGGTGGCGCTCATCGGGGTGGCACTCGGCGGGGCAGAGACCAGAGGGTACACAAGTCCGTGGCCGCCGTGCGACCGCGCGGAACCCGGCGGAGGGAGGATCGCATGGAACCGACCGGGCAGTCCGAACGCCCCCCGCTGCCGCGCATCGCCATGGTGCTGCTCGCACTCCTGCTTCCCGGGCCGCGCGCGACCGCGGACGAGGCGCTGCGGCTCCCGGTCGTCCGCGACACCTGGCTGTCGGCCTATCCAACCGAGGTCGAGGGAAACAACGGCGCCGCCCCGAAGCTCAAACTCAAGGGGGTCCAGGAGGTGACGCTCCTCGACGTCGACCCGGCGCGGCTCGTCGGCAAGCGCGTCGTCGCGGCGACGCTCCACCTCCACCTCCAGACGCCGACGCCGCTGTCGCGCGTCACGGTGTCGACGGTCGTCGACGAGTGGGCCGAGGGCACCGGCACCGGCTACGCGCGCGCCGACGGGGCGGCCTCGTTCGCCTGGGCGCGGACGGGCACGGCCCGGTGGGGGGGCGACGGGCCCGACGTGACGGCCGTGTCGCTGGGCCGGCGCGGCAGCGTGTGGGGGTTCGGCGACGCCACGCCCCCCGATGCCGACGGGTGGCAGGTGATCCCGGTGGCGCCGGCCGTGATCGAGGCCCGCGCCGCGGGTCGCGGCCGGGGCTTTCTCGTCGTCGACGACGTGGGGAGCGAATACGAGCGCGACGGCGAGCGCTTCGTCGCGCGACCGTTCCCGAACCGGTTCTTCACCAGCCGCGACGGCCCGCGCGACCGGCAGCCGTTTTTCACCGTCGTGGTCGCTGCCGGCCCCCCGGGCGCGCTCCCCGCGCCTGTCACGCCGCCGGGGCCCGTGGCCGCCGCGCCGCTCCCCGCCCCGGCACCCGCCCCGGCCGGGCCGAGGCCGGCGCTCGCGATCCGCGACGAATACGGCGTGGCGCTTGAAGCGTTCGACCTCGCCGCCGCGCGCGGCGAGACGATC